>DAINBW010000611.1:0-2025 GCA_036732745.1 Spirochaetales bacterium
AGGCCGCGCAGGGCCTCGAGGTCGAGCCGGTCCCCGGCCGGGGCGGCGACGAGGAACTCGCTGCAATAGCGGTGGAGGAAGTCGCCGAGCGCGGTATCGGCTCCGCCGTGGCCGGCGTGGCCGGCGTCGGAGGTCCGGGTACCGGATATCGCGTCGGCGAGGGCGCCCGCCTCGTCGACGGGAGCGCCCGCCTCGAGGTATTCGTGGGCGCCGTCGATGAAGGCGACGAAGCCCGAGGCGCCGGCGTCCACGACGCCGGCCGCGGCGAGCGCCTCGAGCTGGCCGGTGGTCGCCGCGAGGGATTCGCGGAGCGCGGGGGCGGCCGCGCTGAACAGCTCGCGGAAGCTCTCGGCGCGCTGGTGCTCGCGGCGGAGCGCCGCGGCCCAGTCGCGGATCACCGAGAGGATGGTGCCCTCGCGGGGTTCCGTGATCGCGCGATAGGCGCTTTCGTAGGCCTGCTCCATGGCCCGCACGAAGCGCTCGCGGTTCACCGAGGGGGCGCCCTGGATCGAATCGCTGAAGCCCGCGACGAACTGGGCGAAGATGACCCCGGAATTGCCCCGGGCTCCCGCCAGCGCGGCGTCCGCCATGGAGACGAGGGTGTCGGAGGCCGAGTCGGAGACCAAGGCGCCCTCGACGGCCCTCGTGATCGTGACCGCCATGTTCGTGCCCGTGTCGCCGTCGGGCACCGGAAACACGTTGATGCGGTTCAACTCTTCCCGCAAGGCCCGCACCTTGCGGGCTCCCGAGCGGAATGCGCCGTACAGGTGTCGACCGTTGAGCTCGTTCACGCGCCAATCCTCCCGCACCGCCGCGGCGCGGCAGGCACACTAGAAAGATACTCAGGCGGCGCGATAAATCAAGCGCCGGACGCCGTCCCCGGGGAGAAACGGCCCCGCGCGAAAGCCTAATCCGCGAATTCGACGATGACGATCCGGTGCTCGGCGACGAAGCCGGCCTTTTCCAGCATCCGCTTCGAGGCCTCGTTCCCCACGTCGCAGGAGGCCATGGGCTTGAGGCCTTCCCTTCGGCAGGTTTCCTTCAGCTTCGCGACGATGAAAAGCCCGACGCCCCTGCCGCGGAAGCCCGCGGCGACGTGCGCGCCCATGTCGCCGAACAGGGGATGCGTCGCGCTCCTCCTGAGTTCGCCTATCCCGAGCAGGGATCCTCCCGCGCGCAGCGCGAAAAGCTGTCCGCGCTCCACGAGGCCTTCGTAGTAGCCGTCGAAGGCGGGATCGCAGACCGCGCGTGGCGACGGCCGCCCGGCGGACGAGCCCGCTTGAGATGCGCCGGTCGAGCAGCTCGCCGGCGCCCGCGGCGCCGCCTGGCCGCGACCCTCGCCGTCACCGCGAGCATCGGCTGCCGCGGCTTCCCCTTCTTCCCCGGCGCGCCCGGGCTCGTCGACTTCGGCGCGGCGGGCGCGGAAGCGGCGCCCGCCTAAAATGAAAAGGCGCCCCGGCGGGGCGCCTCGGGAAGGGGCGGCCCTCGCGGACCGCCGCCCCGCATGCGCGACATGCGCTTTCAGTTCTTGTAGAGGATGAACTCGACGCGGCGGTTCTTCCAGCGGTTCTCCGCGTCCTTGAAGTCGACGACCGGTTCGCTCGAGCCGAGGCCCCGCACGGAGAGGCGCGCGGCCGCGACGCCGTTCTCCACGAGGAGCTTCCGCACGAGTTCGGCGCGGCCGGTGGAGAGGGGCACGAGTTCCTTGTTCTCCTCCTCGGCGATCTTCGCCGCGGAATAGCCGTTGATCTTGCCCTCGCTGTTCGCGTGGCCCTCGATGCCGATCTTGTAGTCCTTGAAGCGGTTGAGGATCTGGGCGATGCGCTTCAGGACCTTGTCGTTCCTGGCGAGCTTCTCCGCGTCGAGGCCGCCGAAGTCGGCGCCGCCCGAACGGAACACGATGGAGGGCACCTTGATCTTGAGGCGCTCGCCGTCGCGGATGACGAGGACGTCGACCGCGACGACGCCGGACAAGCGGGTCACGTTGCCGAAGGCGTCCTTCACGCTGAAGGAGAAGGGATAGTC
>DAINBW010000612.1:0-2024 GCA_036732745.1 Spirochaetales bacterium
CGCGGCGAGCACCTGCCGCGTCGCGTCCTCCTTGGTCAGCATCCCCATGATCGCAGCTCCTTTTCGCTCAACGCGCCCTTTGGTCCGCCGGCGGCCGAGCGCGTCGCGGCGCGGACAAGGACGTCCGTTTCGATGTTCACGAGCGCGCCCGCCTTCCTCAGGCGGAGCGTCGTTTTCTCCCAGGTCGTAGGTATGATGTTTAGGGTCACGCGCCGCCCGGACCTTGCGGCGATCGTGAGACTCACGCCGTCCACGGCGATCGAGCCCTCCGGGAGGCAGGCCTCGGCGAGCCTCTCCGGAAGCTCGATCACGAGATAGCGGTCCAGCGCCTTCGCTTCGACGCGGAGGACGCGGCCGCGCCCTGAAACGTGGCCCTGGACGAAATGGCCCGCCAGCCTGTCCCCCGCCTTGAGGGCGGGCTCGAGATTCACGGGATCGCCCGCCCTGAGGCCCCCGAGGCCGGTCTTGGCTAGCGTCGCCCCGAGAGCCTCCGCGGCGAAACCGCCGGGGAAGAGCGCTGAAACCGTCTGGCAGGCGCCGTTGACGGCGACCGAGTCGCCGAGCCCGAGCCCGGGACCGAGCTTCGGCGCCGAGTAGCGTATCGTCCGTTTCCCGGCCGCGAGGCGCGAGGAAAGAACCTCGCCGACTTCGCCGATCAGCCCGGTAAACACGGTCCCTCCCCGCCCACGGGGCTAAAGCGGAGGAGGACGTCGTCCCCGAGCCGCCGTGCGTCGATGAGGGGAAGCCGGCCGGCCGCCTCGGGCGACAACGCCTGTACGCGGCGCGGCCCCGCGATACCCCCGCCGAGGAGGAGGGGGCTCAGGGTAACCTGAAGCTCGTCGACAAGGCCCGAGTCCAGAAAGGAGCGGGCGAGCGTGGGTCCCGCCTCGACGAGCAAGGCGGAGACCCCGGCCCGGCCGAGCGCGCCGAGTACGGATCCTATGGACAACTCTCCGCTCCCGAGCTCCTCCGCCTCGACGAGCTCAACGCCAAGCTCGAGCCAGGGCTTCCGCTCCCCCGACGCGCGGCGCTCCGAGCAGACGACGATGCGCCTCGCGCCGGAAGCAAAGACTCTCCGCCGCCGGTCCAGTCTCAGCCGGGCGTCGAGCGCGATCCTCGCCGGATCGGGCCCGTCCACGAGCCGTGTCGTGAGGCGCGGGTCGTCCGCCTCCACGGTGCGCGAGGACACGAGGACGGCGCCGCATTCGGCGCGGAGGCGATGGCACTCGGCCTCGGCCTCGGGGCCGGATATGCGGCCGCCGCCACCCGGCCCGGCCACGAAGCCGTCGAGGCTCTGTGCCCACTTGAGGATCACGAAGGGACGGCCGGTTGAACGATAGGCGAAATAGGAAGCCGCCGCGGCGCGGCAGGCGGCCTCCCGTATGCCGACGCATACCTCGAGGCCCGCGCGGCGAAGCAGTTCGACGCCTTTCCCCGAGACCGCGGGATTGGGATCCAGGGCGCCGACCATGACGCGCCGGATTCCCGCCTTCGTGATCGCGCCGCAGCAAGGAGGGGTCAGCTTGCCCCCGCCTTCGTGGCAGCAGGGTTCCAAGGTGACGACGAGCGTCGCGCCTTCGGCCAGGTTCCCTGCCTCCGCAAGGGCGGAGACCTCCGCGTGGGGGCCCCCGCGCCTGTCGTGATGGCCCTCGCCCACGATCAAGCCGTCGCGCCACACGACGGCCCCGACCCTGGGATTCGGGGCGGGATACCCTCTCCGCGCGAGCGCGAGTGCCCTTTCCATGAGTCTTTCCGCGTTCAAATGCTCTCCCTTCCGGGACAGCGCTTCGGGCGTGACGGCACGGGATGGCGGCAACAAAAAACCCCGACGGCGCCGTCGCGCCATCGGGGTTTTGTTGGAATACGCCATGAAGCCCACGCGCGCCGAGAACGCGCGCATGGGTCGTCGTGATCTTCTTCCGTCCGGACTATACCGTCGGCGCTGGAATTTCACCAGTCTCAGTCCCCGAAAGGGGAGTCGCGGGCTATACCGCCGGTGAGGAATCGGGTCGCCTGTTCGGCTA
>DAINBW010000613.1:0-2022 GCA_036732745.1 Spirochaetales bacterium
GGGCGGTCGGGTCGTTGTCCGAGGCCACGACGCGTCCGGCGCCGAGCTTCCTCGCGGCGATGGCGAGCAGCCCCGAGCCCGTCCCCACGTCGAGGACGGTCGCGCCGGGCCGCGCGGCGAGGAAGCCGTCGACGGCCGCGAGGCACAGGGCGGTGGTGGGGTGGGTGCCGGTACCGAAGGCCATGCCGGGGTCGAGCACCACCTCGGCGCTTCCGCCCGGCGCTTCCGCCCGGATCCAGGACGGGCGCAGGAAGACGCGCCCCACCGAGAAGGCCGTGAGCCCCTCCTTCCATGCCTCGCCCCAGTCCTCGTCCTCCACCTCGCCGACCTCCGCGCCCGGGAGCCCGGCGGCGGCGGCCCGGGCCGCCTCGGCGTCTTCGAACCAGGCGACGAGCAGCGCCCGGCCGGGCCCGGGAGCGCGCGCGCCGGGCATCGGCGCGATCGAGCCGTCGCGCTCCTCGACGCCGGCGGCGCCGGCCTCGAACAGGCGCGCCGAGGCCGCCTCGGCATCGGCGGCGCCGACCTCGGCGGTGACGGAGAAGCTCCGGTGCACGCGCGCCAAGGTAGCATTCCGCTCTGGTTTTGGGCGTCCGGGCGGATTCGCGGTAGCATCGCCCCAGACCACATGGCCCGGCAGCTCGTGCACATCGAGTCGGATCCCGGACTCGCGGAGGAGGTCCGTCGCGCCTTCGGCCCGGCCGGCTTCGAGGTCGTCGCCCTCCAGGCCGGCGAGCAGGCGGTGGACCGCTGCAAGGCGAGCCCGCCCGACCTCATCCTCCTCGCCGCCGAGCTGCCGGACATGAGCGGCTTCTCGGTGTGCAACCGGCTGAAGCGCGCCCTCCCGTCGGTGCCGCTCATCCTGTACACGAGCGAGGCGACCCCCTCGGCCATCGAGGCCCACCAGGCGACGCGCACGCGGGCCGACGACTACGTCCGCAAGCCCTTCGAGATGGCCGACCTCGTCGGCCGCGCCGCGCAGCTGCTGCAGGGCGGCGTCTCCGCCGCGCCCGCTCCGCCGGCCTCGCCCCGGCCCGCCTCCGAGGCAGGGGAGCCGCCCCGGACCGGCGGACCCCCGGTCCTGCCGCGCGCCGCGACGGCCCGCCGCCCCCCTGCGCCGCCGCGCGCCGCGGCGCCTCCGGCGGCGCCTGCGCCGCCCGCCGCCGCGCCCTCCCAGGCCCAGCCGGCAGCGCGCGCGAGGACCGCCGCGAAGCCGGCCGCGACGCCCCGCCCCGACCTCTTCGACCCCTTCGCAGACGCACCGCGCGACCCGCCGCCGCCGAAGGGATCGCCGGAGGAGAAGCTCGAGTTCTTCCGCGATCGGCTCCGCGCCCGCGACGCCTTCGCCGCCAAGCTGAAGGACGTCTTCGCGGAGGCCCGCTCCGAGGCGGCGCGGCTCCAGGGCGAGATCGAGTCGCTGCGGGGCCAGGCCACCGCCCAGGGCACGGCTCGCGCCGCGATGGAGCGCAAGGCCGCGGAGCTCGAGGCGGGAGTCGGCGCCCGGGACGCACGCATCGCGGAGATGGAGCGGAAGGTCGCCGAGGCCGAGTCCACCCGTCAGTCGCTCTCCGACGTCCTCTCCGAGACGATGCAGGCCCAGGAGGCCGCCGAGCAGCAGTGGTCGCTGCGAGTCGCCGCCGCCGAGGAGGAGCGCGCCCGCTCCGAGGCGCTCCGCAAGGAGGAGCTGGCCCGCGCCGAGGAGACCCTGGCAACGCGCACGGCGGGATTCGAGGCCGAGCGCGCCGAGCTCTCCGGCCGGCTCGCGGGCCTCCAGTCGGAGCACGAGGAGCTCCAGGCCGAGTCGAAGCGGCTTTCCTCCGAGCTCGACCGCGAGAACGCCGCCCACGAGGAGCTCCGGCTCCAGGCGGACCGCGACCTCTCCGCCGCCCGCGGGGAGCTCGACGAGACGCGCGCCCGCGCCGAGCAGCTGGCCGGCGAGCTGGCCGAGGCGCGGGGACGGGGAGAGGCCCTCGAGGCCGAGGTCGGCCGGCGCCGCGAGGCGGAGGCGGCCCTGCAGGCCGAGCT
>DAINBW010000614.1:0-2005 GCA_036732745.1 Spirochaetales bacterium
CCATCCTCGAGCTCGGCGAGGGCGTCTTCGAGGTCAAGTCGACGAACGGCGACACCCACCTCGGCGGCGACGACTTCGACCGCCGCATCATGGAATGGCTCATCGAGGAGTTCAAGAAGGACTCCGGCATCGACCTCTCCAAGGACCGCATGGCCCTCCAGCGCCTCAAGGAGGCCTCGGAGAAGGTGAAGATCGAGCTCTCCAACGTCCAGCAGGCCGAGGTCAACCTTCCCTTCATCACCGCGGACGCCTCCGGCCCGAAGCACCTCCAGAAGACCCTGTCCCGCTCGGCCTTCGAGCGCATGATCGACGACCTCCTCGAGCGCTCCAAGACCCCCTGCACCAAGGCCCTCGCGGACGCCGGCATCACCGCCGCCCAGATCGACGAGGTCATCCTCGTCGGCGGCTCGACGCGCATCCCCAAGGTCCAGCAGATCGTCCGCGACCTCTTCGGCAAGGAGCCCTCCAAGGGCGTCAACCCGGACGAGGCCGTCGCCGTCGGCGCCGCCATCCAGGGCGGCATCCTCGGCGGCGACGTCAAGGACGTCCTCCTCCTCGACGTCACGCCCCTCTCCCTCGGCATCGAGACCCTGGGCGGCGTGATGACGCGGCTCATCCCCCGCAACACGACCATCCCCTGCCGGAAGAGCCAGATCTTCTCCACGGCCGCGGACGGCCAGACGGCGGTCTCCATCCACGTCCTCCAGGGCGAGCGCGAGATGGCCGGCCAGAACCGCACCCTCGGGCGCTTCGACCTCGTCGGCATCCCGCCGGCGCCGCGCGGCGTGCCCCAGGTCGAGGTCACCTTCGACATCGACGCGAACGGCATCGTCCACGTCAGCGCCAAGGACCTCGGCACCGGCAAGGAGCAGAAGATCCGCATCGAGGCCTCCTCCGGCCTGGGCGACGGCGACATCGACCGCATGGTCAAGGAAGCCGAGGCCCACGCGGCCGAGGACAAGAAAGAGCGCGAGCGCGCCGAGATCAGGAACGAGGCCGACGGCCTCGTCTACCAGACCGAGAAGTCCCTCAAGGACTACGGCGACAAGGTCTCCGCGGCGGACAAGGCCTCCATCGAGACCGCGATGGCCGACCTCAAGAAGGCGATGGAGGGCCAGGATCTCGAGCTCATGAAGCAGAAGATCGAAACCCTCAAGCAGGCTTCCTACAAGCTCGCCGAGGAGATCTACAAGGCCGCGGGCGCCCAGGGCGCCGCCGGCCAGGGCGGCGAGGGCCAGGCGGGCGGCTTCGACCCCTCGCAGGGCGGCTTCGGCGCCGCGGGCGGCCCGCAGGCGGGTCCCGCCGGCGGCGCGGCCTCCGGCTCCGCGGACGACGTGGACTACCGCGTCGTCGACGACGAAGACAAGAAATAACCCTTTAGCTTAACCACGAGCGGAGGAGAAGCGAATGCGGAGAGGAACGGCGGAACGGGATGCTCATCCAGTCCCCCGGCCCCTCTCCGCGCGTCTCCGCGATCTCCGTGTCTCCGTGGTGAATCGTGGAGAAGCCTGTGGCTAAGCGAGACTATTACGAAGTCCTGGGCGTCCAGAAGGACGCCTCCAAGGACGACATCAAGAAGGCGTACCGGCGCCTGGCGATCCAGAACCACCCCGACAAGAATCCGGGCGACCACGCCGCCGAGGAGCGCTTCAAGGAAGCCGCCGAGGCCTACGAGGTCCTGGCTGACGAGCAGAGGCGGAGCGCCTACGACCGCTTCGGTTTCGCCGGCGTGGAGGGCATGGGCGGCGGCGGCGGGCCCCAGGACTATTCCTCGGTCTTCAAGGACTTCGAGGACATCTTCGGCTTCGGCGACTTCTCCAACATCTTCGACAGTTTCTTCGGCGGCGGCGGCGGCGGCCGCGGCGGGCGCGAGCGCGTCTCCCGCGGCTCGAACCTCCGCTACGACCTCGAGCTGTCCTTCGAGGACGCCGTCTTCGGCACCGCCATCGAGATCAACTATTCCAAGCACGACACCTGCAAGGCCTGCTCGGGCTCGGGCTCGGCC
>DAINBW010000615.1:0-2004 GCA_036732745.1 Spirochaetales bacterium
GCGGAGGAGAAGCTGCTCGGCCTCCGCCTCGGCTACACGGAGACGCGGGGGGATCCGGGCCTGCGCGCCGACCTCGCGAAGCTCTACGAGGGCCTCGGACCCGAAGGCGTCTTCGTCCACGCGGGCGCCGAGGAGGCCATCCTCAACCTCTGCCTGGCCACCCTCCAAGCGGGCGACCACGTGGTCGTCAACGCGCCCTGCTACCAATCCCTGGCGGAGATTCCCCGAGCCCTCGGTTGCGCGGTCTCCCCCTGGCCCCTCCGCGAGGCCTCCGGCCGCTGGACCCTCGACACGGACGAGCTCGAGCGACTCCTCCGCGCCAAGACGCGGCTCGTCGTGCTCAACATGCCGCACAACCCGACCGGCGCCCTCCTCGCCCGGGCGGATTTCGACCGGACCGTCGAGCTCTGCCGCCGGGCCGGCGCGCTCCTCCTCGTCGACGAGGTCTACCGCCACCTCGAGCGCGATCCCGCGCGGCGCCTCCCGGCCGCCTGCGAGGCCTACGAAAACGGCGTTTCGCTCAACGTGCTCTCCAAGAGCGCGGGGCTCGCGGGACTCCGCATCGGCTGGCTGGCCTCCCGCCGCGCCGACATCCTCGACGCGGTGGCCGTCGTCAAGGACTACAACTCGATCTGCGCCTCCGGGCCGAGCGAGGCGCTCGCGGGCGTCGCGGCGCGGAACTTCGCTCTCCTCGCCAAGCGCAACCGCGCCCTCTGCGCGGGCAACCTGGCCCTCCTCGAAGGCTTCCTGGCGCGTCGGCCCGGCTTCGCCTCCTGGAGCGCGCCCGAGGGCGGCTCCATCGCCTTCCCGCGCCTGGGCCCGGCGGCGGCCGCGGCCTACGGCGGCGACGCCGAAAAGCTGGCGCTCGCCCTCCTCGCCGACACGGGAGTCCTCCTCCTGCCCGGCGCTTACTACGGCAGCGACCCCGCGCGCTTCCGGATCGGCTACGGCCGCAAGAACCTGCCCGAGGCCCTCTCGCTCCTCGAGGCCTGGGTGGAGGAACGGGGGCTGTCGTGAGCGCCCAGGCGGTCCGGCTCGTCTCGGGAAGCCGGGACCTGCGGGCCTTCCTGGAGTTGCCCTTCAGGCTGTACCGCCGCGATCCGCTGTGGGTGCCGCCGCTCAGGGGACAACTCCGCGCCGAGTTCGACCCCGCCCGCAATCCCTTCCTCGCCCATTGCGACCACGCCCTCTTCCTCCTCGAGCGCGAAGGCCGCGTCGTCGGAAGGATCGCCGCCCTCGTCGACCGCCTCGCGCTCGAGGCCTGGGGCGAGCGCGTCGGCATGTTCGCCTACTTCGAATGCGGGGAGGGCGACCGCGAGGGCGCCGCGGCCCTCTTCGACGCCGCGCTCGGCTGGCTCGCCGCCCGGGGAATGGCGAAGGCGCGCGGCCCCTGGAGCTTCGTGTCCCAGGAGTGGGGCCTCGTCGTGGAGGGCTTCTCCCCCCGCCCCGTCGTGATGGCGCCGCACAACCCGCCCCACTACGCCGGCCTCGTCGAGGCCGCGGGCTTCGCGAAGGCGAAAGACCTCCTCTGTTGGCGGATTTCGATGGCGGAAGGCTACCGGATCCCCGACCGGATCCTCGGCCTCACCGACCGCGTGGCGGCGCGGCTCGGCGTGACGGTGCGGCCGATCGACCTCTCGCGCTACGAGGAGGAGGTCAGGCTCTTCGCGCGGCTGTCGATCGAGACGCTCCGGGACAACTGGGGCTTCTCCCCGATCACCGAGGCCGAGATCGCCGCGACGGCGCGGGACCTGCGGCCCCTCCTCCGCCCCGACTGCGTCCTCTTCGCGCGGACCGCGGCGGGGCGCGACATCGGCTTTGCCCTCAGCATCCCCGACGTCAACGAGATCCTCGCCAAGTGCCGCGGCAGGCTCCTGCCCCTCGGCTGGGCGCGGCTCCTCCTGGGCCTGCCCCGCCTTTCCTCCTACCGCATGTTCGGCCTCGGCGTTGACGCCGAATACCGGGGGCGCGGCGTGGACGCCCTCATCTACCGGGCGATGTGGG
>DAINBW010000616.1:0-1994 GCA_036732745.1 Spirochaetales bacterium
AGCGACGAGGGCGCGGAGCGCAGCCTCCCCGAGCAGGCCCGCGTCCGCCGCGAGAAACTCGCCAAGCTCCAGGCCGCCGGCAAGGACCCCTTCGCCATCGTCAAGTACGACCAGACCCACCACTCGCTCCAGATCAAGGAAGGCTTCGATCTCCTCGACGGCAAGGACGTCTCCATCGCCGGCCGCATGATGTCCTTCCGCGACATCGGCAAGGCCTCCTTCATCGACGTCCAGGACCGCGACGGCCGCATCCAGGTCTACGCCAAGGCGGAGAACATGGGCGAGGAGCCCTACGCGGCCCTCAAGACCTACGACCTCGGCGACATCATCGGCGTCAAGGGCAAGGTCTTCAAGACCCGCCGCGGCGAGATCTCCGTGGAGGTCGCCTCCGTCACCCTCCTCGCCAAGGCCCTCGAGCCCCTGCCGGAGAAGTTCCACGGCCTCAAGGACACCGAGCAGCGCTACCGCCGCCGCTACCTCGACCTCGTGATGAACCGCGGCTCGATGGACACCTTCCTGAAGCGCACCAGGATCATCTCCTCCATCCGCCAGTACCTCGACGAGCGCGCCTTCATCGAGGTGGAGACCCCCATCCTCTCCACCATCGCCTCCGGCGCCGCGGCCCGCCCCTTCACCACCAAGTCCAACGCCTTGAACCTCCAGCTCCACCTCCGCATCGCGACCGAGCTCTACCTCAAGCGCTGCATCGTCGGCGGCATGGAGCGCGTCTACGACATGGGCAAGAACTTCCGGAACGAGGGCATCGACATCCGCCACAACCCCGAGTTCACGATGATCGAGCTCTACCAGGCCTACGCCGACTACAACGACATGATGGAACTCTGCGAGAACCTCATCGCCAACGCCGCCGTCAAGGCCACCGGCTCCACAAAGGTCACCTACCAGGGCACCGAGATCGAGTTCAAGGCCCCCTGGCGCCGCCTCACGATGATCGACGCCGTCAAGACCTACGGCGGCCCGGACTTCGCGAACGTGAAGACCGACGAGGAGGCGCGGAAGCTCGCCACCGAGCTCGGCCTCGAGGACGAGCTCAAGAAGAAGCTCAAGGACTGCACCAAGGGCGACATCCTCAACGCCGCCTTCGAGAAGTTCGCGGAGGAGCACCTCGTCCAGCCGACCTTCATCCTCGACTACCCGACGGACATAAGCCCCCTCACCAAGCAGAAGCCCGGCGACCCCACGATGACCGAGCGCTTCGAGGGCTTCGTCTACGGCCGCGAGATCTGCAACGCCTACTCCGAGCTCAACGACCCCATCGTCCAGCTCGACCGCTTCACCCAGCAGGCCAAGGAGCGCGAGCTCGGCGACGACGAGGCCTACCAGCTCGACGAGGACTTCGTCTCGAGCCTGGAGGTCGGCATGCCCCCCACCGGCGGCATGGGCATCGGCATCGACCGCATCGTCATGTTCCTCACCGACGCCTACTCGATCCGCGACGTCATCCTCTTCCCGACGATGAAGCCCACGGAGTGATCCGGCGGCGGGCGCGTCGGCGCCGTACGCGATGAAAGGTGGAGCGCCCGGTCTTTTGGCCGGGCGCTTTTCTTTTAAGCCGCGTCGGCGGCAAAAGGGGGAGCGCCGCCTCAAGGCAAAACCGGGAAGCGCGTTGGGCGGACAAGGCGGCGGCGGGCCTTCCAAGGACCGCGCGGGACGGGTCCTGCCGACGGACGCCGTCCCCCGCTTCCGCGGGGGCGCGGCGCCCGCCGGCACCCGTCGTCCCGCCCGGGACTCCGGGAAGGCGGCGGCCGCGTCCATCCATCCCCCGCCGCCCGATGCGCGGGGGGCGCGCTTCCCGGCTTTCCTCCGCGCGTTAAGAGCCTGCAATTACGCTGCTCCCCCTCGCTCCGAAAGTCGCGCTGCGCGCGACGTTTCTACGCTACCCCCACTTCGCTAGTGAAAGACTCGGGTATGTTCATTGTCGGCCGGAGGCGGATGGTCGGTGACCGACATCCTCGCCCACCTGCGTGCTTGCG
>DAINBW010000617.1:0-1991 GCA_036732745.1 Spirochaetales bacterium
CCGGCGCCTGCCGGTAGCGGTGGATGGTAACCGCGTAGGTTTCGTCGGTGAGCCCGAAGACGAGGTAGGGCTTCAGGCGTCCCGCGCCCGAGAACCTTTCAAGCAGGGACAATCCGTAGACGGCGTGGCGCGCGTTCATGAGGAGGGTGAGGAGGCCGATCTCCGCGAGGCCCGCGCCGCCGGCGACGAGGCCGACGCCCATGAACTGCGCCGCGCCCGCGTACACGACCAGGGCCATCAGGGGCGAAAGCCACCAAGGGAGGCCCGCGCCGACGAGGACGAGGCCGAAGGCGAGACCGATGGTCGTGTAGCCGAGAAGGACGGGCACGCTGGCCCTGAAAGCCGCGGTCAGGACGCCGCCCGCCGCGCTCCGTGTCGTCGATCGCATGCGCCGATTGTACGCCGGCCGCGCGCCAAGGTGAAGCGCCCACCGGGCGATGGGCCGCGCCGGTGGCCCTAAAGGCCCTGGGTGCTTCACCGGGCGGCGGCGCATTTGACACCCTCCGGGCCAGCCGCTAGACTTGCCCCGTATCCAAAGCACGAAAGGAGCGACCTTCATGGCAAAGCGATCTTCCTTCACCCTCGATTCGCTGTTTTTCCTCCAGCTCAGCCTCGGACTGTTCTTTCTCGCCCTCGGCATCCTGGGACTCACGAACTACAACTCGAAGCTCTCGGAGATCGCGCGCTTTTTGGGGCGGAACGACGGCCTCCGGATCGTCACGTCCGTCATCGAGCTCGTGATGGGCGGCATCCTCGTCCTCGGCCTCTTCCTCTCGGTCTCCTCGGGCCTCGCGAGGATCTTTTCCTTCGCCCTCTTCGGCCTTTGGGCCGCCTACGTGCTCTATTACTTCTTCTTCAACAACCTCTTCAAGCCCGATTTCATTCCTTGGCTGCAGGAGGTGGCGTGGCGCTCGGTCATCCTCGTCTCCCTTTGGGTGGTGGGCAGGAAGTACATGGCCTGACGCGAAGCCGGCGGCGGGGCGGCACGGCCAACCTGCGGGGCGGCCGATCGGCGGCCCGCCGCGCGCGCATGGGGCCCTGTCGGCCGGTACGGGCCGGAAATAAAAAGGGCCGCTCGGAGTCTTCTCCGGGCGGCCTTTTTATTGGGGATTGCGATGACGGTCTTTATGCTTCCATCCCGAGCGCCAGCTCCTCTTCCCAGAAGCGGGCGGGGTAGCGCTCGGGCTTGGGGGGCGCGGGGGGCGGCGGCGGATTCGCCTCGAGCCACTCGCGCTTCCGCTGGCCGCGGAGGAACTTGTCGGCGACGCTCGGGAAAAGCTCAAGGAGAAGCTCCTCCTTCTCGTTCAGGGCTAGCTTGGCGTTGCCGCAGTCCGGGAGCTCGGGATTGGGCTGCTTCTTGTACTTCGAGGTGTCGTAGGGCGTCTCCTCGCGGACGCCGCAGACCTTCTCGCGGAAATCCGGATCCACGGGCCAGGGCGTGCGGCCGTAGTTGCCCTTGACGAGCTCGGCGAAATTCTTGGAGACGTTCGAGTAGAAGGGCTTGCCCTGGGCGCGGTCCACGACGCAGTTGACCGCCTGGACGCCGACGATCTGGCTGGTCGGCGTGACGAGGGGCGGCACGCCGCAGTCGAGCCTGACCTGGGGCACGGCCTCGAGGACCTCCTGGAGCTTGTCGCCGAGCTTGGCCTCCTGGAGCTGGGCGAGCATGTTGGTGTACATGCCGCCGGGGATCTGCGCGACGCGCACGGCCTCGTCGGGGGCGGGGTAGTTGAAGCGCGCCTCGATGCGGTGGCAGAGCTCGAGGACCTTGTCGGTCCTGCCGCGCCGGGCCTCCTCCACCGCGTGGTCGAAGAGGGCGATGTCCTCGGCGGGGAGCTTGTGCCGGGAGAGGTCGATGACGGGCGGGTTGTTTTCGGGGTACTGGTCGAACTTGGCGAGCTCGGCGCGGATGAGGCGGAGCTCGCGGTCCATCGCGCCGACGGCGGCGCGGTCCACGCCGGTCTCGAGGTCCAGGCGGTCGGCGAAGAGTT
>DAINBW010000618.1:0-1982 GCA_036732745.1 Spirochaetales bacterium
CGGCGACCGCCACGAGCCGCCAGGGGGCGGGCAAGGAAGGAGCCAGCGCGTTCGCCCAGGCCGCGAGGTCCTCCCCGGCCGACCGGCGGTCGCTCCACACCATGACGAAGCCGCCGCCCGAGACCGCGGCGCCGAAATCGGTCCGGGTCCCGAACTGGTCTTCGAGGCTCTGGGCGGCGAGGGGAAGGACGGAGGCGAGCACGAGAAGGCAGAGGGTCGCGAGGGTCGTTTTTTTCCGCACGGCTGGGCTCCTTGGGGACGCGATTGGCCGCCCGGGCGGGCGCCTCCCTAGAATATAGCGCCTCGCGTCCCCGGAAGACAGCCGGATCGACCGGCCAACGCCTCCTTGGGCTCAACTTGAAGGCCGGCGCCGTCGATACTGTATTCGGCGTCGCCCCCCCCTTTCCCCTTCGACGCCGGAGGCTCGATGTTTTCCCTACTCATGCCTCGCGTTCCGGCCGGCGCCGGAAAGAGGCGCTGAACGTGTTCCGCCGCGCCTTGTACCGCCGCGTCCTGGCCATCAGCCTCGGCGCTTCCGTCCTCGTCGCCGTCGGCGTCGGTCTCTACGGCGGATCCCTCTTCCGGAAAAACCTCGAGAACGACCGCAGGCGGGTCTTCGAAGATCTCGAAGGCCGCATATTGCTGGCCGACCGTCTCCTCGAGGTCGTGGAGCGGAACCTGCGCGAGCGGGGGCGCGCCGCCTTGGAAAGCCTCGCCACCCGCCATGACGGCGGCCGGGGACTCCTGGCCCTCGACCAAACGGCCCTCGCGACCGAGGCGGAGGCCTTGGGAGTGGACGACATCTATCTCATCGACGCGGGGAACGTCGTGGCGGCCAGCTCCCGCCGATCCGACATCGGCCTCGACCTGGCCGCCCTCGACGAAAGGTTCGCCGCCTTCCTCGGCGGATTGCGCGGCTCCGGCAGGATCGAGGCCCAGAGACTCACGGTCGCGGCGCTGACCGGCGCCGTGCGGACCTACCAGTATTACGGTCCGGCCGACTCCGACCTTCTGCTCGAGGTCTCGAGCGATGTCGACGAGGCCTTCGGCGCCCGCTACGACGGTTTCAGCTATCGCGAGTTCACCAACCTCCTTTATTCGCCCTACCTCTCCCCCAAGGGCTCGGTGCGGGAATTCGACGTGTTCGTCTATGGCCGGCTCGGCAGTTGGTCCATCATCCGCCCGGGCGTCAAGCGGGAACTCCCCCGCGCGACCATGGAACGGGCCTTCGAGCGCGGCGAGACGAGCGCCTACCGGAACGGACGGCTCTTCTGGTACAAGCCGATCCGCCTCGAACCGCGCGGCGCCGGCTTCGCCGACCGCATGGTCGCGGAGATAGAGCTCGACCTTTCCTCCATGCGCCACTTCGCCCTGGCGACCCTCGCCATCGCCTGCGTCGCCTGCGGACTCGCGGCGGCCTTCTCGATTTTGGCCGCCCGGACCTTCTTCGACCGGGCCTTCGTCGAGCGCATCGAAGGCCTCGTCGCCGCCATCGACCGCGTCGCCGCCGGGGATCGGAATGTCCGGTTCGAGCTCGAGGGCGGCGACGAGATCGCCTCCATCGCCGCCTGCGTCGACCGCATGATCCGCGAACTCGCCGCCGCGGAGGCAGCCGCCCGCGACGCCCGCGCCGCGGAAACCCTCGGCGTCATGGCGGGCGGCCTCGCCCACGACATCAACAACCTCCTCGCCGGCGCGGTCGGCGCCGCCTCCCTCCTCAAGCTCAGGCTCGAAGAGGACGGCGCGGTCGCCCCGGAAGAGTTGCGCTCGGGGCTCGAACTCATCGAGCGCACGGGCTCCCGCGGCGAAATCCTCGTGCGGGACCTCCTTTCGCTCGCGCGCCGGCGGCGCCCGACGCCGCGGCCCCTCGACCTGGCCGGTCTCGCCGCGGAGACCGTGGAACTCGTCCGCGCCGGTTGCCCAAAGGGCGTCCGCGTCGACCTCGAACTGCCCGCGGGCCCGGCCCCGGTCCTCGGCGACGC
>DAINBW010000619.1:0-1982 GCA_036732745.1 Spirochaetales bacterium
GTCCTTCGCCCGCTCCTTCTGCGAGCGCCGCGGCGTGCCCTGCGCGGCGACCGCCCGCTTCGCGCCCGGCCGGGGCGCCGCCGAGCTCCGCCGCTTCCTGGACGAGCGGCGCGGCGTCCGGCTCGTCCTCAAGAAATCCGGGCTCGCCGCCGGCAAGGGCGTCCTGGACTCGGAGGATCCCGCGGAACTCCGCGCTTTCGGCGAGGCGGTGCTCGAGACCGACGAGCTCCTGGCGGAGGAGTTCCTCGTCGGCCGCGAGCTTTCGGTCTTCGGACTCTGCACGGAAAAGGGCCATGTCCTCCTCGAGCCCGCGGCCGACCATAAAAAGGCCCTGGCCGGCGACCGCGGCCCGAACACGGGCGGCATGGGCGCGGTGAGTCCCCTGCCCTTTGCCGACCGCGCCCTCATGGACAGGATCGAGCGCGAGATCGTCGCGCCGAGCTTCGAGGGCATGGCGGCCGAGGGGCTGTCCTACCGCGGAGTCCTGTTCTTCGGCGTCATGGCCACGGCCGAGGGGCCGAAGCTCCTCGAGTACAACGTGCGCTTCGGCGACCCCGAAACCCAATCCCTCCTGCCCCGCCTCGAAAGCGGCTTCGCGGATCTCTGCGCCGCCGTCGCCGACGGCCGCTTGCCCGCCCCGCGCTTCTCGGGGCGCCACGCCTGCGGAGTTGTCGTCGCCGCGCCCGGCTACCCGATCTCCCACCCCGTCGGCCTGCCGGTCGACCTCGGCGCCGTCGATTCGGGCTGCGATTCGGGCAAGCCGGAGGCGCGGGCCGAACCGGCGCCCCTTCCCGGCGAGGCCGACCCGACGGCTCTCCTCTTCCACGCCGCCACGGGCCGGGACGCCGAGGGTCGGCTCCGCACGGGCGGCGGCCGCTCCTTCACGGCGGTCGGCCTCGGCCCCGACTGGAGCCTGGCCCGCGAACGGGCCTACGCCCTCGCGCGCAAGGTGAGCTTCGAGGGCGCCTGGTTCAGGCCGGACATCGGCGACAGGATTTTCGGCGCGCCCCGGTGAGGCGGCCCGATAACCACGAGAGAGGCAGGGCCTTCATGGGCAACGAAGAAACCGACAAGAGCCCCAAGGCGGGAATGAGCGACACGATGCGCTACGCGCTCTTCATCGCCCTGGGCGTGTTCAATCTCTTCTATTCGGCGCGGGTCCTGGCGGGCCAAGCCATGGGTCTGGCCGGCTGGCTCTCCACCGGCATCGGCGTCTCCCTGGTGGCGGCCGGCATCGTGCTGCTCGTCCGGGAGCGAAAAGGCAAGCGAAAGGCATCGCCCCCGAAAGACCGGACGGAACACTGACGAGACGCATTCTTTACGATATATATCACCACGAGCCCCACGAGCCGACGCTCGAAATCCGGGCTCGAACGGAGCTTGTTCCCATGAAGCGATCCCTCATCGCCCTTGCGCTCGCCCTCGTCCTCGCGGGCGGCGCCGCCGCCGAACCGTCACGCGGCGCGGCCTTTTTCGGAACCGCCGGCGGCATTCGCCTCGATCCCCTCGTGGACGGCGGCCTTTGCCTGGCGGGCGCTGCCGGCTTCCTCGGCGCGAAAGTCTACCTGCGGGGCGTTGACCTAGCCGCCGGGGCCCTGCCCGCCTACGACAGGGTCAACGCCTTCGACCGAAGCCTGGCCCAGCCCTACTCGGCCGGCATCGACACTGCCTCGGACCTCCTCGAGGCCCTGGTCCTGGCCGCTCCCTACGCGACCGCCGTCATCCTCGACGGCGAGCCCGACGGCGGCCGCCTCCGGACTTGGAAGGCCATGGCCCTCGTCGCCGAGACCCAGCTGCTCGCCCTCGGCGCCAAGGACACGCTCAAGGTCCTCATCCAGCGGCCGCGGCCTTACAACTATCAGGCCGGCACGCCGGCGGAGCTCCTGGCCGACGAGGACAGCCGCCTTTCTTGCCCCTCGGGCCACACGACCATGGCCTTCGCCTCCAGCGCGGCCGCTTCCGTCCTGGCCCTCCGCTTTATC
>DAINBW010000620.1:0-1976 GCA_036732745.1 Spirochaetales bacterium
GCGCCCCCCGGCCAGCAGAGTACGACAAGATCCTCGTAGGCGAGCAGCACGAGGACGCCGAGGAACTTCCCGACTTTTTTGAGGGCGGCGGCGCGCCCGGGCATGGCAGGCATGAAGGCCTCCTCCCTCCCAGTATAGTCCTTTTCACCGGGTCAGGCCGGGACCGGGCTTATTTCGCTTCCGCCGCCGCGGCCGCGGCGCTATACTCGATGTCGCCCATCGCGTCAAAGGAGAGAGCCCGTGAGAACAGCCCCTTCGGTCCGGAATAACCTGATCCGTCCGCTCTGCCTCGGCCTGGCCCTGGCGCTCGCCGCGGGTTGCGCCTCGGCCCCCGCAGGCCGGCCGGGCGCCCGGGAGCCCTTGGCCGAGGCGAAACGGCTGAGCGCGCGGGCCCGGAGCCTTGACTTCGCCGAACCGCCCGTCGGCTGGACCGGCGAGGGCGTGACGGCGGCGAACGGGAGCCTGACCCTCGCCGCGGGCACGGGGGCGGGCAGCTTCCTTTCGCCGCGTTACGCGATGCCGGCCTTTGACTGGCTGGTGCCGTCCTGGGACATCGCGGCCCCCGGGGGCTCCTCGGTTGACCTGTTCTTCCAGGTCCGCGTCAAGGGCGCCTGGTCGGACTGGTACGCCTTCGGCCGCTGGGGCGGGCGCCCGGGCAGCGCGGAAAAATCATCCGACGCGCTCGGCCGCGTCGAAATCGACACGCTGATGCTCTACGCCGCGGCGGACGCCCTCAGGATCCGCCTCGATCTCGCCGCCGGGCCCGAAGGGGCGGCGCCATCCGTCCGCTCCCTCTCATGGGTGGCCAGGGACCGCTTCACCGCGGCCCTCCCCGAACCCTCGCCGCCCGCCTATCCGGAGACCGATCTCGCCGTGCCCGCGCGATCGCAAATGGTTGAGAGCCCGGAGATCGCCTCGCGGATCTGCGGCCCCACCTCGCTTTCCATGGTGCTCGCCGCGCTCGGCACGGAGCTGCCGACGGCCAAGGTCGCGGAGGCCGCCTACGACGAAGCCGCCGGCATCTTCGGCAACTGGAGCTTCAACGCGTCGCTCGCCTCCTCGCTCGGCCATCGCGCCCGCGTCGATTGGTTCTCGAGCCTGGCCGAGCTCGCGAAGCAGCTCGAGGAAGGTTACCCCATCGTCGCGAGCGTCAGCTACAAGAAGGGCGAACTGACGAACGCCGCCATCCCCGCGACGCCCGGCCATCTTCTCGTCGTCCGCGGCATGGCCAAGCGGGGCGAGGATTGGTACGTCCTCGTCAACGATCCCGCCGCCGAGGGACCCGAGGGCGTCCCGCGGGAATACCCGGCCAAGCAGTTCAAGAACGCCTGGAACGGGGTGGTGTACATCGTCTCGAAATAGGGTCGCGGCGGGGCGCCGAAGGAGCGCCCGCGGGCGGTTCGTCCCGTCGCCCGAAGCGCCAAGCGGACTCAGGTCTTCGAGTTGAGGAGTTCAGAAAGGCCAAGGAGGAGGAGCGCGGCCAGTCCGACGCCGAGGGGGATGGCTTCAAGGCCGACCCTTGAGGCGAGGAGGCCGTAGGCGGGGGGCACGAGGGCGGCGCCGATATAGGCGAAGGCGACCTGCCGCCCAACCACGCGCCGCACTGTCCGCTCGTCAAAGCGCCGCGGCGTCTCGTGCATCAGGCAGGGATAGACGGGCGCGCAGCCGAGGCCGAGCAGGGCCAGGCCGAGCACCGTGAGCGGGAGGGGCAGGGCGGCGATCGAGAAGAGGGTCGCGCCGAGGCTGGCGAGGATGAGTCCCGCCCTGGCCAGGCGCCGGTTCCCCAGGCGGTCAGCCACGAGGCCCGTGAGGACCCTTCCCCCCATGATGGCCCCGTAGTACGCGGAGACGAGGAAGCCTGCCTCCGCGACCGGGAGGCCCCGCGTCTCCACGAGGACGGTGGCGGCCCAGAGTCCGGTGCCCACCTCCACGGCGGCGTAGACGCCGATGTAGCGCGGCCCCGCGCCGATGTCGAT
>DAINBW010000621.1:0-1968 GCA_036732745.1 Spirochaetales bacterium
GCTCATGAGTTGCTCGCGGCGCAGGATCTCGGAGACGAGTGCCTGCCGGCTCTTGATCTGCGGAGCGCTGGCGAGATTCTCGGAGAGGGCGACGAGGGCGTCGCGCTTCTTCGCGTGGTCCAGGAAGAGGATGCGGTCGGGCGAGAGGATGTTCTGGATCTGGACGACGCTGAAGGCGCTCGCCGGCCGGTTGGAAGACAGCCGCTCGTTGACCCAGCGTTCAATCTCGCTCTTCTTGAAGCGCCACACGGTGCCGATCTTGCCGGAGGGGATTTCTCCCTTCTGGGCCCAGTCATAGACCGTGCGCTCGGAAACCCTGAGATATCTGGCAACTTCTTCTATCGTGAGGATATCGTCATCCATGCGAAGAACTCCTCCGAAACTTCATTATTCGCATTATTGTGCAATGAATGCTAGGTAATGTCAAGTGAAGAAGTCGGCCTGGGGAGCGATCAGTCTCCGCCGTCGTCTTCCTCGAAATACGCGCGGATCTCCCCCGACTTGAAGCCGAGCGCGCGGAGGCGCCGGCCGAGCGCCTCGCGGTCGCCGCCGAGTTTGGCCGCTTCCCGCGCGGCGGCCTTGGCCAGGGCGCCCCTTCGCTCATCCGGGCCAAGGACCGCGGCCAGGGCGGCCCGCGCCGTCTCCTCGTCCACGCCCCGGGCGCGCAGGCCCTGGGCCAGGCGCAAGGGCCCCTCCGCGGCTCGCGAGGCGAGCCGGCCGAGGCGGGAACGCAGCCAGGCCTCGGCGAAGCGCCGGTCGTCGAGGAGGCCTTCCTCCAGGAGACGGTCAAGGGCGAGGGAGGCGGCCCTGCGCGACCGGCCCTTCTTTTCGAGCTTGGCGGCGAGGCCGGAGCGCGTCTGCTCCGCGCGCGCGAGCAGGGCGACGGCCTGGCGCTCGGCCTCCGTGGCGTCCGCGGCCAGCGCGAGCAGCGCCGATTCCGCCTCGCCGAACTCGCGGCCCTTCTCGAGGGCCGCCGGATCGAAGCCGAGGCCCGCGAGATAGGACTCGCGCAGCCAAAAGGAAAAGCCCCCGGCCGCGATCTTCGCGGTGCCGGAGGCTCCCCTCTCGACGGAGTCGATGAGCAAGTTTAGCGCTTGGAGAACTGGAAGCGCCTGCGGGCTCCGGCCTGGCCGTACTTCTTGCGCTCGACCATTCGCGGGTCGCGGGTAAGGAAGCCGTTGGCCTTGAGGGCCGCGTGGTTGGCCGGGTCGACCTGGGAGAGAGCGCGCGCCACGCCGTGGCGGCAGGCTCCGGCCTGGCCGTTGGGGCCGCCGCCGAGGACGGTGATGAGGACGTCGTACTTGTTCTCGGAGGCCGTAACCATGAGCGGCTGGCGAACGATGGTGACGAGCTCCCCGATCTTGAAGTACTTGTCGAGCTCCTGGCCGTTGACGACGACCTTGCCGGTGCCCTCGCGAAGGAACACGCGGGCGACGGCGCACTTGCGCCGACCGGTACCGATGCCGAGATTCCTGATCATCCCTATCCCCTTATCAGAGTTCGATGGCGGTCGGCTGCTGGGCCGCGTGCGGGTGGTTCGAACCGGCGTAGAACTTCACGTTCTTGTACAGCTTGCGGCCGAGAGGTCCCTTGGGGAGCATGCCGTACACGGCGCGCTCGAGGGGCTCGGTCGGGTGGCGGTCGATGAGCTGCTTGAACGTGTAGTCCTTGAGTCCGCCCGGAAAGCCGGTGTGGTGGTAGTACATCTTGTTCTGGCGCTTGCGGCCGGAGACGGCCACCTTGTCGGCGTTGATGACGACGACGAAATCCCCAGTTTCCTGGGAGGGCTCGTAGGTCGGCTTGTTCTTGCCGCGGACCATAGAGGCAACCTTGGCGGCGACGCGACCGAGGGGCTTGCCCTCCGCGTCGATCACGTACCAGGAGCGCTGGGCATCATCCGGCGTGACGAAAACGGTCTTCATGTATGTATACCTTCACCTTCGCATGGTATAGTGCGGATTTCGCGTG
>DAINBW010000622.1:0-1967 GCA_036732745.1 Spirochaetales bacterium
CCGCCGCTACCGCCTCTACGCCCGGCTCTGGAGCGGGGCGGGCAACCTCATCCTGTGCGGCGAGGACGACGCGATCGTGGACGTCCTGGCGCGGCGGCCCAAGCGCGGCGAGCTCTCCGGGGAACGTTGCGCGATCGAGGAAGAGCTCGCGGAGGCCCGGGTGGCCGCGGCCGCCAAGGCGGCGGAGACGGGCAAGCCGCCCCGCGTCTTCGAACCGAGGGAGTTCCCCGCCCTGCCCGAGCGCCCGGGCCGCAAGCCGCGGCCGGGCGATCTTCCCGGCGGCGGCTACAACGAGCGGGTCGAGGCCTGGTACGCGGCCCGCGGCGGCGAGCTGTCCCGGGAAAACCTCCTCGAGGCGGCCCGCGAGCGGTACCGCAAGCGGGAGCGGGCGATCGGGATCCGCCTGGCCGAACTCGAGGCCCGCGCGGCCGAATACCGCGACGGCGAGCGGCTGCGGGAACTCGGCGACATCCTCATGGCGAGCGCGGGCAAGCCCCTGACCGGCCCCTTCCTGGCCTGCGAGGACTTCTACCGCGGCGGCGAGATCTCCATCCCCGTCGACCCGAAGCGGAGCGTCGTGGAAAACGCGCAGGTCTTCTACGAGCGTTTCCGCAAGGCCGGCTCCGGCCTCGCCGACATCGAATCGGAGATCGATGCGGCGAAGGCCTCCCTCGCCGCCGCCGCTTCCGAGCTCGAACGCCTGGAGCGGATCGAGGAGCCCCTCCTCCTCGCCCGCGCCCTCGAGAAGGGCGGCACGACCCGCGAGGCCAAGAAGCGCTCCTACCCGGGACTCTCCCTGGAGCGCGACGGCTGGACCATCCTCGTGGGACGGTCCGCCAAGGAGAACGACGAACTCCTGCGCCGGCACGTGCGCGGATCCGACCTCTGGCTCCACGCGCGCGACTACGCCGGCTCCTACGTCTTCGTGAAGGCCCGCGCCGGCAAGTCCTTCCCCCTCGAAATACTCCTCGACGCGGGCAACCTGGCCGTCTATTATTCAAAGGGCAGGGCGAACGGCGGCGGGGAGCTCTACTACACCTTCGTCAAATACCTCCGGCGCGCCAAGGACGGACCGAAGGGCCTCGTCATCCCCACGCAGGAGAAGAACCTCCGCGTCACCCTGGAGGAGGCGCGGCTCCGCGAGCTGCGCGCCCTCATCGGCGACGGCGACGACAAATAGGCCCGAGCCCGGGCCGGCCCGGCATTCGAACGAGGAGGCAGACGTGCGTAATCGAAAAGACCTTGCCCGCGCGGCCCTGGGGGCGGCCGGCATCGCCCTCGCCCTCTCCCTGACCCTCGCGTCCTGCGCGACCGTCGACAAGCCCAAGGGCGAGGTCAAGCGCACCCCCCAGATCACGGAGGGCCAGCTCCAGGAACTCTTCATCGTCAAGCGCAACGAGGGGCGCCGCTACCTCGAGGCGCGGCAGTTCGGCAAGGCCCTCGACGCCTACCTCGAGGCGAACGAGATCCGCCAGAACATGCCGGCCATCCTCCTCGGCGTCGGACGGGCCTACATGGGCCTTGAATACCCGGAAAAGGCGAAGAAGTACCTCGACAAGTATCTCGAGGTGGAGAAGGAATTCGACATCGCCGTCTATCGCGAGATAGCCGCGGCCTACGCCGGCCCCATCGGCGCCTACGACGCGGCCGCCAAGGTCTACGCCAAGACGATCGCCGCGAGCGGCGGGAAAGACGCGGGCTGGGACTTCCTCAAGCGGGGGGAGGCGCTCCTCAAGCTCGGAAAGCGCGAGGAGGCGCTGGCGGATTTCAACCGCGCCCTCGAGGAGGCGCAGCGCGCCAAGGACGCCAAGCTGCTGCAGGCGGCCAAGGACGCGATAGTCGCCGCCACCTGAGAAGCGGCCCCGGGGGCGGGATCCGGGAGCCTCCCCGAGGCGGGCCCCCGCGGGCCCGCCCGGGACGAGTCCCCGCGGGCCCGCCAAGCCGAGTCAGGATTTGCCGGCGAGTTC
>DAINBW010000623.1:0-1957 GCA_036732745.1 Spirochaetales bacterium
CGAGAGGTTCCGAGAAGAAAGTGGTCGAGAGGTAGCGCTCGCCGGTGTCGCAGATGACGGTGACGACGAGTTTGCCGGCCATCTCGGGCCGCGCCGCGACGCGGAGGGCGGCGGCGACGTTGGCGCCCGCGGAGATGCCGCAGAGGATGCCCTCCTCGCGCGCGAGCCGCCGGGACGTCTCCCCCGCCTCGTGGGCGGTCACGGTCTCGATCTCGTCGGCGACGCTCCGGTCCAGGATGGGCGGGACGAAGTTCGCGCCGATGCCCTGGATCTTGTGGGGACCCGCCTTGCCCTGCGAGAGGAGGGGGGACTCCGCGGGCTCGACGGCGACGACGCGGAGTCCGGGCTTGAGCTCCTTGAGCCTGCCGCCCGCGCCCGTCAGGGTGCCGCCGGTGCCGACGGCCGCGACGAAGACATCCACCTTGCCCTCGCTGTCCCGCCAGATCTCCTCCGCGGTGCCCCGGCGGTGCGCCGCCGGATTGGCCGCGTTTTCGAACTGCCGCGCCAGGACGGCACCCGGCGTCGTGCGGGCGATTTCCTCGGCGCGCCGGACCGCGCCGGCCATGCCTTCGCTGCCCGGGGAGAGCTCCAGCGTGGCGCCGAGGGCGGCCAGGAGCTTGCGGCGCTCGATGCTCATCGTGTCCGGCATGACGAGGATGACGCGATAGCCCTTGACCGCGCCGACCCAGGCCAGGGCGATGCCCGTGTTGCCGCTCGTCGCCTCCACCAGGGTGCCTCCCGGCTTGAGGAGTCCGTCGCGCTCGGCCGCCTCCACGATGGCCAGGCCGATCCGGTCCTTGACGCTGGCCAGGGGATTCCGGGTCTCCATCTTGACGGCGATGCGCGCGCCGAGGCCGGCGCCGACCTTGTTGAGGTACACGAGCGGGGTCTCGCCGACGAGGGCGAGGAGCGAGGGGGCTATTGGCATGGTTCTCTCCCTTCGATTGCTGTCTTGGGAAAGTATACTAAAAAAAAGCCCGGGACGCGAAACGCGACCCGGGAATAAGTTTAGCGCGACAGCCGCGTCGCTTTACGAGACGGCGTCCAGGGCGGCCTCGAAGATGAGCTTGAGGCCGGCCTCCGTCGTCTCCGCGTGGAACTCGGGGCGCCAGGCCAGCTCGGCCAGGGTGTCGCTCACGCTGAAGCAGGCGGCGATCTCGACCTCGCGGAAGCGCGCCACCGTGAAGAGCGCCGCGGCCTCCATTTCGGCGACCAGGGCGCCCTCGTCCCGGAAGCGGCGGACTTCCTCCGGGGTTTCGCGGTAGATGGCGTCGAGGGTCCAGGCGGGGCCGCAGGAGTGGGCCAGCCCGCGCGCGGCCAGGGCCGCGGAGAGCTTTTCCGTCAGGACTTCCGAAGGGTAGGCGAGGCCGCCGCCGGGCACGTAATGGTAGGAGGTGCCCTCGTCGCGGAGGGCGCTGTCGCAGAGCACGAGGGAGCCCGGCGGTATGGAGGCGACGAGGCTGCCCGCGGTGCCGACGGAGACGAAGCGCCTGACGCCGAAGGCGATGAGCTCCTCCAGCATCACCGCCGCCGCCGGCGCGCCCACGCCGAAGCCGCCGACGATGGCGACGCGCCCGTCCGTGCCGTCGAGGTAGCGCATCTGTTTGGAGAAGTAGCCGTCGGCCGGCGTGGAGGGCACCTCGTGGGCGGCGTAGTCGAAGAGGCTGCGCTGGTAGGAGAGGATGACGGCTTCCGGCGCGGCCCGGGAGCCGAGGCGGCCCAGGCGGCGGATGTAGCCGATGAAGTCCTCCGGATTGAAGAAGGGGGAGGAGCGGTACTTGTCCGGTTCGAGGGGGACGGGCATGGAGACCTCGCTTGCGGGCGGCGCCTCGCGGGCTCCGCCTGGGGGGAATCATAGCCTCGCCGCCGACCTCGGTCATCCCCCCCGCCGCCGCTACGGCGCCTCCCGTCCAGCCCGGCGTCGCGAATCCGGCGCCTGCAGCAGGGCGCCTCGAGC
>DAINBW010000624.1:0-1947 GCA_036732745.1 Spirochaetales bacterium
GAGGCCGCGGACCCGCCTCACGGGGCCAGGCCTTTTTTGGCGAGGGCCGCCGCCACGGCCTCGCGCTCCGCCAGGACGGGCTCGGCCTCGAGGGCGGCGGCCGCCGCGCGGTCCGAAAAGCCCGCCTCGAGCGCCTTGGCCAGCGCCTCGAGGCCGCCCTTCCCGTCCTCGGCCTCGGCGAGCCTGAGGCGCGCGAGCGCGAACCAGGCGGAGGCGCGGCCCGGAGCGGTGCCCGAGGCCGCGACCAGGGTTTCAATGGCCTTGTCGTATTCGCGGGCCTTTTCGTAGAGCCCCGCGAGCCGCTCGAGGGCGGCCGCGTCGGCCTTGCCGAGCGCGACGAGCCGCTCGAAGGCGGCCGTCGCCTCGTCGCGCCGCTCCGCGTCCGCGAGGAGCCTCGCGAAGAGGGCGAGGGCCTCCGTATCTTCCGGTTTCGCGGCGACGAGGCGCTCGAGGTCGGTGAGGGCCTTTTCGCCCTGGCCGAGGGCGGCACGGAGCAGGGCCGCGTTGTAGACGGCGTCGGCGGCATAGGGCTCGACGAGGAGGAGTTCTTCGTAGATCGCCAGGGCGGCCTCGTCCTCGCCTTGCTTGTGGAGCACGAAGGCCTTGGCCGCGAGCACGCGGACGTTGCCCGGATCCTCCTCGAGGAGGCGATCGGCCGTGGCGAGGGCTTCCCCGTAGGCGCCCGTTTCGGCGAGGGCGCGCACCATGTTGAAGGAAGCGGCCTTCAGTTCCGGATCGAGCTTGATCGCGTTCGCGTAGGCCGCGCCGGCGCGCTCCCACTTCCCGAGGTCGTACCAGGCGTTGCCGAGCTCGTACCAGTCGAGGGCGAGGGGGGAGGCTGGAGGCGTCGCGCAGCCGCCGAGGGCGAGCAGCGCGAGGAGGGCGATAAGCGCGATAAGCACGGAACCGGCCGGCGGGAGCCGCACGGCGGCCGGCGGGAAGCGAAGGGCTGCCGCCGCGGATAGGCCGCCGCGGCGTGGTGATCGGATCATCGGAGTTCCTCCGTCGGCGGCAAGTATACCGCGCCGTGCCCTCGGCCGCGAGCCCGGCCGCGAGCCCGGCCGCGAGTGGCCCGCGGCGCGGGGTGGCATGGGCCGGTCCGCGGCGCGGCCGGCGCGAGCCGGGCCGGGCCGGGGGCCTCAGCGGCGGAGGACCGTCTCCTCGATCGTGCGGAGCTGGGAGCGGTAGAGGCTCGTGATGTTGGAGCCGTAGTCCGCGATGAGCTGGAGCATGTCGCGGGGCGACTCGTCCTCGTCCTTCCCGTTGATGCGGTCGCCCGCGTCGCCGAGGCCCGGCATGATGTAGGCGCGGTCGTTGAGGACGGGATCCATCCAGAGCGTGTAGACCGTCGCGTTGTCGATGGCGCGCACGATGCGGAGCGCGCCCTTGAGCGCGGAGATCACGTTGAGGAACTTGATGGAGCGGGGCTTCACGCCCTTGTCCTGGAGGTACTTCACGACCGTGACCAGGCTGCCGCCGGTGGCGTTCATCGGATCCGCGAACACGAGATCCTTCCCGTCCAGGTCCTCGAGCTTGAAGTAGGAGCGGTCGAGGTCGAGGATGTACTCCATCGTCGTCTCGCTCTTCGAGTCGTCCCGCTTGATCTTGAAGAGGGCGAAGGGCGTCACGTAGTCCCGGGACGAATACTCCTGGATCTCCTTCGACATGATCATCGAGGGGAGGAGGGCGCCGCGGAGCATCACGCACATCACCGTGTCCTCGAGCGCCTCGTCGAGGTTCGGGATCTTGTGGACCGCGTAGTTCTGCACGGGCGAGGTCACCGGCGTCTTCACGATGAGGTGGTTCTTGTTCTCGCGGGCGCCGCCGCCGAAGGCGATCTTGAAGAGGAGCTCGTAGGCGCGTTGCGTGTAATAGACGAACTCCTGGCGGTCGGTGGTGACGTCGCGGAGCTTCGCGATGAGGCGGCTCGCCTCGCCGTGGTTCTCC
>DAINBW010000625.1:0-493 GCA_036732745.1 Spirochaetales bacterium
GAGAGCTCGCCGCGCTTGGGCCGCCGCGCCAAGACGTCCACGATCGCGTCGTCCTCGCCGCAGAGGATTAGGTTGCCCGCCCCGCTCCAGAGCCGGGCGTAGAGGCGGTAGCGGCGGAAGCCCGGGCCTTGCTCCCCGGCGCCGCCCCCGGCCTCCGCGCCGCCTTCGGAGCCGGCGGCGCTTTCGGGGCCGGCGGCGCCCGCGGCGCTCGCGCGGCCGTAGGCCTGGTCGTGGGCAAAGGCGCCGATCGGCTTGTAGACGCCTTCGTCCCCGTCGGCCTCGGCGCGCTCGGAGACGGTGAAGTCGAAGCGGACGACGCGCTCGTCGCCGATCTGGCGGAGCGATTCGAGCCTGCCGCCCTTGAGCCGCGACTTGAGGCATTCCTGGAAGCGCAGGGGCCGCTCGGGCTTGGGCGGCCGCGAGGAGAGCGCGTGGAGGCGGCAGGCGCCGTGGGCGATCGAGAGGAGGAGGTCGGTCTCACGGCCGTCCTTGT
>DAINBW010000625.1:503-1937 GCA_036732745.1 Spirochaetales bacterium
GAATCGTAGGAAGGCTGGAGGACGCGCTGCAGCCAGGCGCCCTCCAGGTCGAGCTCCGCGAGGACGAGGTCTATTTCCCTATGGTTGAGCGACATGTGCTTCGGCCCCGAAGGCCGGTTCCCGCCGGGCGTCCCGCCGGGACGCCCGCGCGGAAGCCGGTCTTCCGCCTATCTCCCGTGGCACTGCTTGTACTTCTTGCCGGAGCCGCAGGGGCAGGGATCGTTCCGGCCGACCTTCTCCCCGCCGCGGACGACCGTAGCTCCCTCGGGCGCGGAGGCCTCCGCGACGGCGCTCCGGCCGGCGGCGCCCTGGCCGCCGCGGGCGGCGGCGCCGAAGGCGGCGGACTCCTCGTGCACGGCGTTGGCGGCGCGCTCGCCGACGGGCCGCGCCTGGCGCTCCTCGGCGGTCTGGATCCGCACGAGGAAGAGCCGCGTCGCGATGGAGCGGCGGATCTGCTCGATCATCTCCTCGAAGATGTCAAAGCCCTCGAGCTTGTACTCGAGGAGGGGATTCTTCTGGGCGTAGGAGCGGAGGTACACGGCCTCGCGGAGGGCCTCCATCTGCTCGAGGTGGTCGAGCCATTTCTGGTCGATCATCTGCAGGTACTGGAAGCGGATGAAGTGGTTGAGGTTCTCGGGGCCGGCGTACTCGTTCTTCTTGGCCAGGTCCCGCTCCAGGAGGTCCAGGATGGGGGCCCGCAGGGACTCGGGGTTCTTCGCGGCCTGGTCCTCCGCGCGGAGGGCGAGCTGGACGTTGAAGGCGTCCTTGAGCCCCGTCTGGAGCTCGGCGAAGGCGCGGCCCTGGTCCTTCTTCTGCGCCTCGGCGTAGGCGGCCAGGAGCTCCTCCACCATGTCGGCGGCGGCGTCGCGGACGCGGCCGACGAGGTCGCTTTCCTTGAGGATCGAGTCGCGCTGCTCGTAGATGAACTTGCGCTGCTCGTTGAGGACGTCGTCGTACTCGAGGAGGTGCTTGCGGATCTCGAAGTTGCGCTCCTCGACGCGCTTCTGCGCGTTCTCGATGGTGCGGTTGAGGAGGGGGTGGAAGATCGGCTCGCCGTCCTTCATGCCGATCTTGGACATGAGGCCCTTCAGGTTCTCGCCGCCGAAGAGGCGCATGAGGTCGTCGTCGAGGGAGAGGAAGAAGGCGGAGCGTCCCGGGTCGCCCTGGCGGCCGGAGCGGCCGCGCAGCTGGTTGTCGATGCGCCGGGACTCGTGGCGCTCGGTGCCGATGACGTAGAGGCCGCCCAGGGACCGCACCTCGTCGTAGTCCTTGCGCCAGGTCTCGTACTCGGCGGCCAGGGCTTTCCGGTACTCCTCCTCGGTCGCCTCGCTGCCGGCGCGGCGGCGCGCCCGGAACTCGGGATTGCCGCCGAGCTTGATGTCCGTGCCGCGGCCGGCCATGTTGGTGGCGATCGTGACGGCACCCTTGGCGCCG
>DAINBW010000626.1:0-1935 GCA_036732745.1 Spirochaetales bacterium
AGGTCGGGCGGACGAGGCGGTGCTCCAGGGCGAGGAGGGCCCGGGCGCGGGCCAAGTCGAGCTCCCGCGCGGCGGCGGCGAGGTCGCCGAGGCGGGGCAGGGCCTCGGCGACGAGGCGCGACAGGCCCGCGAGGACGCCTTCCTCGAGGAGGCGCTCCTCCGAGCGCAGGGCGTCGCGCTCGGCTTCGAGCGCGAGCTCGGCGTCATCCGGCTGGAGCCGCACGAGATAGGAGCTTTGGTCGTAGGGCTCCACCGAGAAGAGGGCGCGGTCCTTGAGGAGGCCGGCGGCGCCCTCGTGCGGCACGACGAGGAAGTCGCGGCCGCGGAAGTCCACGCCCGCCTCCGCCTTGGCGCGGGCAGCGGCGGCGGCGCGGCGCTCCGCGATGGCCAGGTCGACGGCGGCGATGCGGGGCCGGAGCCCGGCTAGCCGCGGGTCGTAGGAATCGGCGAGGTAGAAGGTCTCCGCGTCGGAGCCGCCGCGGTCGAGCTCGGCCGACAGGACGGCGGGCTCGGGCCCGAGGCCGAAGAAGGCCGCCGCCTCGCCGCCGGCGAGGGCGCGGACGGCGCGGTAGTTGGCGAGGAACTTCTTGAACTGGAAGAGCTCCACGAGTTCGTAGGAGGCGTCGCCGCGCGTCTCCAGGGGAAGGCGCGGCAGGCGCTTCAGGTGGTACGACAGGCGGTCGAGGCTGGCGCCGTCGCCGCTCCGCGAGGAAAGGAAGGCGACCATGAGGTCGGTGCCGTCGTGGAGCCGCCCGATCTCCGCCGCGTCCGCGAGGACGCGGCGCTCCTCCTTGGCGTCCTTGCCGTAGGGGGAGAGGGGCTGGAAGCGCGACCAGAAATCCTCCGCACGGCAGAAGTCCCAGGCGGGGGCGGCGCAGGCGCTCGGGCTAGGCACTCAAGGCCTCCGTCTCGTAGGGGTTGAAGGCGACGAGGGCCGCGAGAGCTTCGTCGCCGAGGGCCTCGAGGAAGCGCGCGCGGGACAGGTCGCGGAGCACGACGGAAAAGCCGCCGAACTCTATTCCGGCCGCGACGGCGACCGCGCGGCTCCGGCGGAAGGCCTCCAGGGCCGGGCCGTCGAGGAAGATCTTGGTGAAGTCGTCGACGACGACGCACCGCGCCCCCTCGGGCACGGCGCGCGCCGTCTCGGCGGTTAGCGGGCCCTTGAGCGCGAAGGCCGGCGCGGGGAGCCCCGCCGCTTCGGCCGCGGCGTCCAGGCCGGCCGCGTCTGCGCCAGGGGCGCCGCCAGCCGCGTCGGCCGCTCCGGTGGCGGCGCCAGCCGCTCCGGTGGCGCTGGCCGCTCCGGTGGCGCTGGCCGCTCCGGTGGCGGCGCCGGCCGCCGGGGCGCCGGCGCTTCCGCCCGGCGAGGCGCCGCCCTCTTGGGCGTCGGCGCAACGCGCGGCGGCGCCCAGGACCGGCAGCTCCGCCAGGGCGCGGATGAGTCGCATGCGGCGGACCTGCCGCTCGAGGTCGGCGGGCGCGGCGCGCAGCGCGAAGAGAAAGCGCGCGCCGGCGAAGGCGGAAACCTGCGTTATGCGATTTATGGCGCCGTCGACGACGACGCTGCGCGCCCAGGACTCCTCGGCGATGCGGGCGATGGCCCAGGCCGCGTACTCGTTGCGCTCGGGGCCGACCAGCGTGACCTCGCCCCCGCGCCGCGCCCGCGCCACGGCCAGGCGGCCGAGGGCGCTGGAGCCCGGCAGGGCCTCGAGGATCTCGGGAAGGCAGGGCGCGGCGCGCAGGTAGCGTTCGGCGGAGACGAAGACCTCGCCCGCCTCGACGCGGATGCGGGGCTTGCGGGCCGCCGTGAGCGAGTCCCGGGCCTCGCCGTCGAAGCCGACGCCGAGGAAGGCCGGCTTTTCGCCGGCCGCCCGGAGCAGGCCCAGGGCCGCGTTGAGGAGTGTGGTCTTGCCGCAGTGCTTCTCCGGCCCCGTGACG
>DAINBW010000627.1:0-1933 GCA_036732745.1 Spirochaetales bacterium
GCCTAAAGGATACAAACTCCCTTGAATAAAACGCGCCTTCTACATTCGCGCAAGCTCTCCGCGCCACTTTCGCCATACATCATTGCACGTTGTCCGCCCTCGTCTCGTGGCGCAGGGTCAGGCCGAGGCCGAGGAGGAAGGTCGCGGCGAGGACCAGGAAACTACCCGCCGCGAGCTCGGATCCCGAGCCGGCGGTGCCCGAGTAGAGGCCGATGATGGACCAGGGCACCCAGGGCCCCCAACCGGTGTGCCCGAAAAGGGAGGCGAGGATGAGGGTGAAGATCGCGTAGCCCAGGGGGGCGAAGTAGCCTTTCGTCGCGACGGCGATCCAGGCGACAAGGGGGCAGGTCGAGAAACACAGGAGGGCGGAGACGAGGATCTTGCCCCCAACGACCCGGAACAGCCCCGCGTCGAAGCCCGCGAGTCCCAGGACCTTCCCGGCGACGAAGCTCAGGGGAAGAAGCCAGGCCGAAAGGAGGCCGAACCAGAGGGCCGCGACGACGAACTTGGCGAGCACGAAAAGCCCGCGGGGTACGGGCAGGACGAGGAGGTTTTTCTCCGTGACCTCGACGTACTCGCGGCCGAAGATGAAGGTCACGATGAAGGAGAGGAAGATCATGCCGCCGAGGGAAGCCATCATGAAGACCATGCCCAGGAAGCCCGCCCAATCGAGGCTTTCGCCCGCGAAGGCGAAGTTTGCCTTCTGCCCCAGGAGGCCGAGACCTTCGGCCATGCCCGGGTTCAGGGCTATCCACATGAAGAGGCCGAGCATCGCGATCATGAAACCGTAGATCAGGAAGGACAGCCAGGTCACTTTGCTCCGGCGGAGCTTCAGTATTTCCGTGGCGACCACGGCGTGCAGGGTCTTGTCGATTTCAAGGAGCCTGGAAACGCTCATGTCTGACCTCCGGTCGTGCGCAGGAAGCGGCTTTCGAGATCCTCGGCGACGGGGGCGAGCCTGAGGGTTTGGATGCCGGCCGCGGCCAGAGCCGCGCCGGCGGCCGCCGCGTCCCCGGCGGCGACCTCGATGGCGACCCGCGAGCCCCTTTTCAACTCGGCGCGGTCCAGCTCCTCGACCAAGACGCCCTCGCGCACGATGCCGACGCGGTCCGCCAGCTGCTCCACCTCGTCGAGGAGATGGCTGGACATGAAGACCGTCACACCCTCATCGTCGGCGAGGCGCCGCAGGAGGCCCCGCACCTCGACAATGCCCGCCGGATCGAGGCCGTTGGCGGGCTCGTCCAGGATGAGTAGCTCCGGGCGATGGAGCAGGGCGCGGGCGAGGGAGAGGCGTTGCTTGTTGCCCAGCGACAGCCGGCCCGCCCGCCGGTCGGCGTAGTCCTCCAGCTTGAGGAGGCCCATGACCTCGCCGACGGCCGCGGCGGGCGAACGCGTTAGGCGACGCTGGATCTCCAGGTTCTCCCGCACCGTAAGGTTCGGGTAGGCGGCCGCCGACTCGACGAGACAGCCCACCCGTCCGAGCACGCGCGCCCGGTCGTCGCGGAGGGTGGAGCCGAGGATCCTGATCGTCCCGGCGCTCGGCGCGATCAGGCCGAGGAGCATCCGGATGGTCGTGGTCTTGCCGGCCCCGTTGCGGCCGAGGAAACCGTAGATTTCGCCCCGGCGGACCGCCAGATCGACCCGCTTCACGGCTTTGACGGGACCAAAGTTCTTGGCCAGGCCCTGGGCGCTGATGGCCTGCGTCATGTTGCCCCTCCTTCCGGTCCCGAGGCGAGGCGCAGGGCCAGGGCCTCCGCGATCAGCCCGACCGCCGGCTCGAAGGAACCGGGAGGAAAATCCGCCTTGTGGAGCGCGATCGCGAACAGCGCGGGAACCAAGCCTTCGAGCGAAGGCAGAAGCGCGGGATCCATGAGGCCGGCCTCGGCCCAGCGCGCGAAGGCGGTTTCCAGCGTTTCCTTGTCGGCGGCCTGGT
>DAINBW010000628.1:0-1932 GCA_036732745.1 Spirochaetales bacterium
CGAGCACCGAAAGCTCGAAGAGGCCCGCGCCCGCGCCGAGGCGTTTTTCCTTCCAGAGCCGCTCGTAGTAGGGCGTGAGCCCCAGCTTGCCGGGCAGGCTCAGGGGCAGGGCGAGGCGGAGCCGCGCCTCGTCGCGGCGTATCGCGCCACCCGCCGCCTGCGGCTCGCCGACGCCCCGCGCCGTCGCCAGGGCGAACTGGCGCGCGGGCTTGAGGCTCGCCGCGAGGCTCAAGGAGGCCTCGCGCCGCGTCGAGCTGGCCTCGGCGCTCGGGAGGATCGACGAGAAGGCCTCGATCCAGGCGGGGAAGTAGCTCCCCGCCGCCAGGAGGGAGCCGGTCGGGCGGGCCGTGTTCGCCGCCTTGAGCTCGGCGGCGAAGAGGCCGCCGCCCAGGTCGAGGCGCGCGCTCCAGGTCTGCGCGAGGTCGCCGGGCAGGGAGGCCGCGGCGGCGGCGCCGAAGACGCTCGTCTCCTTGGCCTCGAGGCCGGCTATCGCGCCGGCGCGGAGGCTCAGGGCGTTCTCGCGGCCGAAGGAGCCCGTGGCGGGATCGAAGTCGAAGCGGTCGCGGAGGGTCAGGGGCCCGAGGGGAAGGCCGAGCTCGTGGCCGCCGCGGAGCCGGGCCTCGGCGCCGGAGCCGGCCGCCTCCGCGAGCGAGCCGCGGAGCCGCGCGACGAGGTCGAGGGGTCCGAGGCCCGCGCCGAGGGAGAGGCCGCCCGTCAGGTAGGAACCCGTCTGGAGCCCGGCCGCGGCGTCGGCCTTGAGGTCGAGGCCGCGGAGAAGGGGGAAGCGCTCGGGTCCGAGGCGGAGCTGCGGGTCCGCGTAGGAGAGCTGGCCGTCGAAGAGGAGGGCGGCGCGGCCGGAGGACTCCTCGAGAACGATCTCGTCGACCCAGAGTTCCTCGCCCGCGCCAAGCCCCGTCGCATCGATGCGGAGCCGCGTCGCGCCCGCGCGCGAAAGATCGAGCGTGGTCGCGGCGCTCGTCACGATGCCGCTCGCGCCCCCTTCCGCGTCGAGGTAGCGCAGGGAGCCGTCGGCGGAGGCGTAGGCGAAGGTATAGCGCCGCCAGGTCGTGGCGAGCCCGCCCGCGGGAATCGTGACGGCGAGGGCCTCGGTGCCGCCCGTGCCTTCGTCGAGGGCGATGGTCAGGCTTGCTCCGGCCGGGCCGCGAGCGAAGAAGGAAAAGGTCTTGAGCTTGGCGAGGGGGACGGTGGCCTCGATCTTGGCGAGGCTGAGCGCGGCTTGTCCCGAGCCGCCGGCGAGGACGCGGAGGGCCTGCTGGACGCTGCCGTCCCGATGGGTTTCATCCATATAGGTGGGGAAGCGGGCGCGCAGGGCCGACTCCTGGATTTCGACGACGCTGGTGCCGGTCGAAAGCGTCGTCAGGGGCGAGAAGGAGGATCCGAAGCCGCCCGAGGCCTCCATGCCCTCGACGCGATAGCGGCCCGAGGCCTCTTCCGTGGTCCAGGTGCCGGCCAGGGCGGCGCGGTGGCGGAAGGCGCCCTCCCCGTCCCGCTCGCCCGCGGTGAGGACGACGCTGCCGGGATTGGAGACGCCGCCCGCGGCGTAGCTCTGGCCGGGCAGGCTCCAGCGGAGGCCGAGGGCCGTCCAGACGCCACGCTCCGGCCCGAGGTTCAGGGTGCCGCCGATGCCGGCCGCGAGGCTGCCGGCGCGGCGCTCGGAACTCTCCCTGAGGTAGGAGACGGTGATCTCCTCCTGGAGCCCCGGCGGCGTCGCGAGCTTGAGGATGCCGGCGTCCGCGTCGACGGTGAAGGCGTAATCGGGCACCCCATTCCGACGCAACTCCACCGAGCCCGCGACGAGGTCCTTGTCCACCGAGATCTCGGCCACGGCCCTGGCGCGCCGGAGGATAATCTCCAGGGGCAGGTAGGGCAAGTAGGCCGTGGGTCCGTCCTTGCCGTAGTCGCGGGTGTAGA
>DAINBW010000629.1:0-1912 GCA_036732745.1 Spirochaetales bacterium
CCGCCGCGGCCGGCGAGGGCCCGGGCGGCTTCGGCGTCGTCAACTTCGACGCGCACTTCGACCTCCGCCCCTATCCCCGGGGAGGGAGCTCGGGCACCATGTTCCGGCAGATCGCCGACCGCCTGGCCTCGGCGGGCGAGCCCTTCCGCTATCTTTGCCTCGGCGTCCAGAAGCGCTCCAACACCGTCGCGCTCTTCCGCGACGCCGAAGGCCTCGGCGCGCGCTGGCTCATGGCCCGCGACCTCGCGGAGGCGGGGGCGGCCTCGGCCTATCCGGAGATCGACCGCTTCGCCGCCGAATCGGAGCGGATCATGGCGACCGTCTGCCTCGACGTCGTCTCCTCCGCCTGGGCGCCCGGCGTGAGCGCTCCCCAGCCCCTCGGCCTCGATCCCGAAACCCTCCTGCGCATGCTGAAGCGGGTCTTCGCGCGGGGCCGGGTCCTGGGGCTCGACCTCTGCGAGCTGTCGCCCCGCGAGGACGAGGGCGACCCGACCGCGAGCCTCGCGGCGACCATCCTCTTTGCCGCGGTCAACGCCGCGGCGGAGAAGGCCGGCCTGGCCAGGTGAGGCCGCGGCGCGGCGCCCGGCGAGGCCGCCCGGCAAGGCCGCCCTGCCGAGCGCCGCGCCGGGAGGGGGACTGCCCGGCCGGGCGCCGCGCAGGGCGGGGGGCGCCCGGCCGGCGCCGCGCCGTGTGGGGGGCCGCCCGGCCCGGCGCCGCGCCCGGCGGGAAGGCCGCTCCTAGCCGCCTATCGAAAGGTTCGCCACGTAGCCGTCAAAGGCCGCCTGGGCGTCCACGACGGCCTTGCGCGCCTCCGTCGTCTTGGTCGCGTTCTGGTCGAGGGCGCTCTCGGCGTCCATGAGGCGCTTCAGGTACTGCTGGCCCTGGCTCGAATCCCTGCCCACGGCGTCGAGGTTCTGGCGGATGCGCGCCTGCTCGTTCGTGAGGTCGCCGCGTCGGGCCTGGAGGTCGGCGAGGCTCCGCTTGGCGTCCTCCAGCTTGACGCGGAGTTCCGCGGCCTTCTTCAAGGCTTCCTTGATGTTCGCGGGAATCTCGGAGGAGGAGGCCCAGGAGAGGAAGGTCTCGGCGCCGGAGCCGGTCAGGACCACCCGCTCTTCGGCGGGATATCGCTCCTTCACCTCGAGCCGCGCGGCGCCGGAGGCCGGAAGCTGCAGCGGGAAGCGGTAGACGGCGTCGGTCTTTTCCTCGAAGACGACGGGGGAGAGGAGCTCCGCGCCGCCGAGCCGCGGATGCTCGACGAGGAGCTTGCGGGCCGAGGCCGAGGCGTTGCGGAACTCGTATAGCCGGACGGCCGTCGTCCGCCTGGAGAACAGCAGGACACCCTTGGAAAAGCTCACCCCCACCGTTTCCCGCGAGCTCGAGGTCGATTCGACGCAGGTGACGGAGAGGTCTTCGCCGTAGACGACGAGGCGCTTGTCCTTTTCGGGGAAGAACTCGATGAGGGCGTCGCCCGCGTAGGATCCGCCGTCGAAGACCGTGATGGGCCCGGCGGGCAGCTTCATCCCGAGGGAGTTCGTGAGGCGGACGCCGAGCATCGGATGCTTGGCCCCGTTCCCCTGGCTCCAGACGGACAGCTTCTCCGCCGCCATGGCTCCGGCGACGAGGGGCAGCATCGCCGAGCGGCCCTGTCCCAGGGAGACGGGACTCTTCACGGTGAACTCGAACTGGTCTCCCGCCTGCCGCGCCTCGGTCGTCGCCACCGTCGTGGACGCGAGGGCGAAGGCGCTTTCCGCCGCCGGCGCTTCGGCCTTCTTGGCGAGCCCGGCGCCCCGGGCCGACGGCGCGGCGGCCGCGCGGGAGGCGCTCGGGGCCGAGGGCGCGTAGTCCTTGGCGTACTCCTCCTCCTCAAGGCCGCCGTAGCCGGATTCGAAGACCCGCGCCTCCGCGGTGCCCG
>DAINBW010000630.1:0-1909 GCA_036732745.1 Spirochaetales bacterium
AGCCAGGCGGCGCGGATCGCGGCCCCGCCGTCCCGGCCCCGCCCGACGTCCCGCAGGCACGCGAGGTACTCCGCGGCCAGGGAGGTCTTGCCGAAACCCGCGGGGGCGGAGACGAGAACCACGGGGCGGGCCAGGCCCTCTTCCAGGATTCGCCGGAGGCCCGGCCGGGGGACGAGCGTCTTGGGCGGCGCGGGGACGCGTATCTTGCCGGAAAGCAGCGTGGCGTTCATGCGTCTAGCAAGGTAGCGCCCCGGAACGACCTTCGCAAGGGAAATCCCGCGATGGATCGCCGAAACGATCCGGAAAATCCATCCTTTGATGGATGTCGCAAGCCGGCGTTGAGGGTCAGTATGGGCTCCGGGAAGCCGAAGAGGCGGGCCCGGGTGGATCAGTCCGCGACCATGGCGGAGCTTCCCGGGCGCCGCCGGCTCTCCTTCTTTTCCCGCCGGACCTCCAAGCGCCGGACCTTCCACCCGAACGAGGAAGCATGTTCCACAGGATCATCCGCAACGACCTCCGGAAAAGCAGACTCTCCTCCCTCGCGACGCTGTTGTTCGTCGCGGCCGCGGCGCTTCTCGTCTCCCTGGCGGGAACCATGGCCGTGGAGCTTTCGGGCGCCGTCGCGGCGCTCATGGAGGCCGCGGCCACTCCCCACCTCCTCCAGATGCATTCGGGCCCCATCGACCTCCCCCGGCTCGAGGCCTTCGCCGCGGCGCGGCCCGAGGTCGAGCGCTTCCAGGTCCTCGAGTTCCTCAACGTCGACGGCGCGGACTTCGAACTCGGCGGCAAGAGCCTTTCGGGGAGCGTGCAGGACAACGGCCTCTCCGTCCAGGGCCGCGACTTCGACTTCCTCCTCGACCTCGCGGGCAAGCCGATCACGGCCCGCCCCGGCGAGCTCCACGTGCCGCTCTGCTACTTGAAGGACGGGAGCGCCCGGCTCGGAGACCGCGCCCGGGTCCTCGGGCGCGAGTTCCGCGTCGCCGGCTGGGTCCGCGATTCGCAGATGAACTCCGCGCTCTCCTCCTCCAAGCGCTTCATCGTGCATGAAACGGACTACGCGGCGCTCCGCGGCCTCGGGAGCGTCGAGTACCTCGTCGAGTTCCGGCTCCGGGACAGGGAGCGGCTCGGCGACCTGGAGACGGCCTACGTCGCCGCCGGCCTCGAGGCGAACGGGCCGCGGGTGGGCTACCCCCTCTTCAAGCTCATGAACGCGGTCTCCGACGGCCTCATGATCGCCGTCCTCTTCCTCGTGGGCGGCCTCGTCACCGCCGTGGCCCTCCTGTGCATCCGCCTCACCCTCCTCGCGAAGATCGAGGAGGACTACCGCGAGATCGGCGCGATGAAGGCGATCGGCCTCCGCGTCTCCGACATCCGGCGGGTCTACCTCGCCAAGTATGCCCTGCTGGCCGGCGCGGGCGGCCTCCTCGGCTTCGCGCTCTCCTTCCTCCTCCGCGGCCCCCTCCTCGCCAACCTCCGCCTCTTCATGGGCGAGGGCGGGAAGGCGGGGCTCGCCCCCGCGATCGGCTTCGGCGGGGCAGGCCTCGTCTGCCTGGCCGTCCTCGCCTACGTCCGCGGCCTCCTCGGCCGCTTCAAGCGGATCTCGGCCGCCCAGGCCCTGCGCTCGGGCGCCGCGCGGGAAACGCCCCGCGCGGGCCGGCTCCGCCTGGCGTCGGGCGGGACCCGCGGCCCCGGCGCCCTCTTGGGAGTCAACGCGTGGCTGGGCTTCAAGGACGTCCTGTCGAGGAAGCGGCTCTACGGCACCATGTTGGCCGTCATCGTCGTCGCCGCCTTCATCGCCCTCGTGCCGCGGAACCTCCACACGACCGTCTCCTCGCCGGGCTTTTGCGCCCATCTCGGCATCGGGCGCAGCGATCTCCGCGTCGACATCCAGGGGATCGACGGAATCCCC
>DAINBW010000631.1:0-1903 GCA_036732745.1 Spirochaetales bacterium
TCGGCAGCCCCTTCGGCTTCTTCTCCTCGGTGACCATAGGCGTCGTGAGCGCCCTCGGAAGGAGCGGCGGTCCCGACGGCAACATCTCGGACTTCATCCAGACCGACGCCGCCATCAACAAGGGCAACTCCGGCGGCGCCCTCGTCAACATCCGCGGCGAGGTGGTCGGCATCAACACCTGGATCGCCTCCCCGACGGGCGGCAGCATCGGCCTCGGCTTCGCCATCCCCATCAACAACGCGAAGAAGGCGATAGACGATTTCATCACCCGCGGCAAGGTCGAATACGGCTGGCTCGGCGTCTCCCTGCGCGGTCTCGACAAGGCCAACGCCGAGGAACTCGGCCTGCCTGACACCAAGGGCGCCTTCGTGGCCCACGTCTTCAACGGGAGCCCGGCCGACAAGGCGGGCATCCTCCCCGGCGACGTCATCGTCGAGGCCAACGGCGCCGCGGTCAAGAGCCAGGACCAGGTCGTGCGCACGGTGGGCGACCTGGCGGCGGGCAAGACCGCTCCCTTCTCGGTCTACCGCGACGGCAAGCGCCTCGAGCTCAAGGTCCTGATCGAAGCCCGCAAGGATTCCGTCGCCTCCAACGACGGCAACCTCTTCCCCGGCCTCGACGTGGTCTCCCTCGACTCCCCCGAGATCGACAAGGACAAGTTGCCGAAGGGCGCCAAGGGCGTGGCCGTCGCCAACGTCTTCCCGAAGTCGCCTGCCGCCACGATCGGCGTCAAGCCCGGCGACATCGTCACCGCGGTCAACGAGAAACCCGTGTCGACGCTCCGCGAGTTCTACCGGCTGCTCAACGACAAGCAGGCCAAGAAGCTCTCCTTCACCCTGCTTCGCGACGGCCAGGAAGTCTCGACGCTTGCATACGTGAAGAAGTAACGCTATAGTCTTCCTTGAGGCAGCCGTCGGAAAAAAGAAGCCTTTTTCGGCGGCTGTTTCCATTGACGCGGCGGCGTCCGTCCTTGGGGCCGGCGCCGCGGCGAGCGATGGGCCGCCAAGCCCTGAAAGGGGGCGGCCCAAGGAAGAGCGAGGTTACCGTGTCCACCGTTCGCAAGGAATTCGTGCCCTATAACGTCGTCCGCAACAATGCCCTCAAGATGGCGCACCGGATCCACCAGGAAGGCTTCGTGCCCGACGTCATCTACGTCTCCCTCCGGGGGGGCGCCTACATCGGCAACGTCATCAGCGAGTACTTCAAGATCGTCCGCAAGGATTCCCGCCCCATCTTCTACGCGGCGGTCGTGGCCCGCTCCTACGCGGACATCAACCAGCGCGAACAGGTGCGGGTCGACGGCTGGACCTACAGCCCCGAGTACCTGCGCAACGGCGACAAGGTTCTCCTCGTCGACGACATCTATGACTCCGGCCGCACCGTGAACCACCTCACCGAGATCATCCTCGAAAAGGGCCTTCCCCGCCGCGACGTGAAGATCGCGGTGCACGATTTCAAGGTCTGCGAGTACCGCGACGACCGCCTTCCCATCGTGCCGGATTACTGGTGCCGCCGCCACGTCATCACGCGGCCCGAGGACGAGGTGTGGATCCACTACATGAGCCACGAACTCGTCGGCCTCTCCGAAGAGGAGCTCAGGACCCACTACTATCCCGAGGATCCCGAACTCCAGGAAATCCTTCGAGTCCTCAAGAAGTAGGCCCATGAGAACGAGCCCGCGAGCCGGAGTGATTCCTCCCGCCTTCGCCCTCGCGGCGCTCCTTGCCCTCGTTCCTGCCTGTGCGCCCCCCGCCGTGGCCCAAGGCCCGGCCGCGCCCGCCGCGGTCCCGGCGGCCTCCGGCGCGGCGGTCCCGGCGGCGTCCGGAGCTGCGGTTCCCGCGGGCTCCGGCGCGGCGGTCGCGGCGGCGGGGCGCTTCCCCGCCTTTTCGCCGGAGGGGGCGCC
>DAINBW010000632.1:0-1902 GCA_036732745.1 Spirochaetales bacterium
GCGAAGGACTCCACCGCGTGGGTCAGGGCGTCCATGCCCGTCGCCGCCGCTAGCCCGGCCGGCATCGTCGCCTGCAGCCCCGGATCGACGATGGCCGCGCGGGGAAAGAAGAAATCGCTCGATAGCCCCCGCTTGGAGGAGGCCTCCCGGTCCGTCGTGACGGCCGCGGCGCTCGTCTCGCTGCCGGAGCCCGCGGTCGTGGGCACCGCCAGGAGGGGCAGGCCCGGAACCTCGAGCTTCCGCTTGCCGTACAAAAAGTCGCGGAACGGCGCGCCCGGATGGGGGGCGTCGGGGCGGGGCGCGCCGGAGTTGGGCGCGCCGGAGTGGGGCGCGCCGGGAAAGGTCGCGCCGTCCCGGCCGAGCCCCGCGTTGGCCTCGTAAACGGAGGCGGCCTTGGCGCAGTCGATGGGACTGCCGCCGCCGTAGGCGACGATGAGGTCGGCGCCGGAGGCGGCGATCCGGCCGGCGCAGGCTTCGACAAGCTCGATGGGCGGGTCGCTCGTCGCCTCGGCGAAGAGCTCCACCGCGAGTCCCGCCTCCTCGAGGAGGGCGCGCAGCCGCGCGAGCCCTTCGGAGCGGAGCGTATGCCCCGTCCCGGTGACGACCAGGACCTTCCGGGCACCGGGCGCCGCGAGGCGGGCCTCGGCCGCGACTTGGGAAAGGGAGCCGGGGCCGAAGACCAGCCGGGTCGGCGAACGGAAAACGAAGGATTCGGGCATGGGACCTCCGATGCCGCCACTCTAGCACGCCAACGCGGGGGCGGCCACGTCCGGGGGGAGGGACAGTGCTCGACCGAGGGCGGGGACAGTGCTCAATCCGGGCTGGGGACAGTGCTCGACCTTGCGCCCGCCTTGCTTCGGGTGTAGAACGGAATTCGCCCAAGGAGGGCACATGAGCAGGGCCTTCGTCGACGAGGACTCCGAGCGGGACGGCGAGGCGCCGGAGATCAAGATTCCGATACCGCAGGGTTCCCGCAACTACCTCACGCCCGAGGGGGCGGACCGCCTGACCCGTGAGCTCCACGCCCTGGTCGCCGAGGAGCGGCCCCGGATCCTCGCCGATCTCGCCCGAGCGACCGCCGGCGCCGCGGAGTCCGACCCCGAGGCGGTCGCGGCCCTACGCCGCGCCCTTGGCCTCTTGGACCGCCGGGTCGAGTACCTGGCGCGGATGTCTCTTCTCGCCGAGGTTTTGCCGCGGCCGCCCGAAGGCTTCGACCGCGTCAAGTTCGGGGCGCGCGTCAGGCTTCTCGACCAGAACGGGCAGGAATCGACCTTCCGGATCGTGGGCGTCGACGAGGCCGAGCCGGAACGAGGCCTCATCGGCTGGACCGCCCCCCTCGCCCGCGCCTTGGTCGGCAAGCGCGCCGGGGAAACGGCGACGGCCAAGCTGCCCGGCGGCGACAAGAGCTTCCGGATCCTGGCCATCGACTGAGGCCCGGGGGCGGCGCCCCGTTCGCGCGGGGCCTGCCCAAGCGGGGACGACGCGCTCACGCGAAGCCCTCCCCGCGCGGCGGCGCGGCCGCCCCTCCGAGGACGCCGCGCTCGCCCAAGGCCGCCAGCGCGCCCGAAACGCCGAAAAAACTCCTCGCGTTCACGAAGCGTTCACGGATCTCTGCTAGGTTTTACCCGCAACGAGCGAAACCAAGCGAGGTGATTCCATGGGAACAAAGCGATCGATCATCCACGTCGAAGGCATGACCTGCCCCTCCTGCGCCGCCCGCGTGACCTCCGCACTCGCGGGGCTTCCCGGCGTCGGCTCCGTTTCGGTCGACCTCTCGGGAGCCACGGCCGCCGTCGAGCATGACGCGGACCTGGTCGGCGAGGCGGACTTCCGCTCCGCCCTCGAGGGGGCGGGCTACGCGCTCGGCAGGCAGGGCGCCGGCGGCGTGGCGGCCGCCCTTCC
>DAINBW010000633.1:0-1901 GCA_036732745.1 Spirochaetales bacterium
GAAGGGCGGAGGCCTGCATGGATGGACTCGGCCTCACGATCGCGCGGGCCTTGGTGCGCCAGCTCAACGGCGCGTTTTCCCTGGTTTCGGCGGAGCCCGGCATCCTGGCCGAGGCCCGCTTCCCCCTCGCCTGAGGATCGCCTGAGGAGCGGCCGGGGGCCGCTCGAGGGCCGGGGCTAACGGAGGCGGTAGCGGATCACGAGGGCGCCGCCCAAGATGGCCTGGTCCAGGACGGGGTAGCCCTCGCCGGCCCACAGGTTGAACAGGGGCCAAAAGGCGCGGGCGGCAAAACCGAACTCGAAGCGCTCGGTCAGCTGGTACTCGCCCCGTAGCAGGGTCGTCGGCATGAAGAAGCGCCCCTTCGACCAGAAATAGGCGTTGATCGCGGCGACGTCTTCGTTCGGCGCCTCGGCCGCGGCCTTGAAGCCGACCCGCAGGTTGAAGCCGAGGCCGAAGCCGCCGCCCATCCGGAACCTTGGCCCGAGGCGGAAGGTCGCCGTGACCGGGGCTTCGAGGAGAAGGCCGAGCATGAAGGCGTCCCGCTCGCCAAGCTCCGTCGGCACGGCGCGCCGCGGCCGGGTAGGATCGTAGTCGATCTCCGTCGGCCGGTTCGAATACTCGTAATAGCCCCAATAGAAATCCAGGCTGGGTTCGAAGGCGAAGATCGCGTTGCCCGCGAAAGGAAAGGAAAGCCCGGCGCCGAGGATGTTCGTGACAAGGGGCGGGGTTTCCTTTTTCGCCAGGGGATCGAGGTTGAGGACGATGACGACGCCGAGTTCGGGCGCGACCGAGGCCGGCCCCTTGGCGACCGCGTTGGCCAGGGGCTCGATGACGAGGGCCGAGCCCGGCCGCATGGAGGCGGGCGCCTCGGCCGAACCGGCGGCGCCGGGCGGCGCCGTGTCGGCGGGCGGGGGCGGCGCGACTTGCGCGAACAGGGCCGCGGCCGCGGCCACGGCGAACACGAGGGCGGAACACAGGCGTTTTTGGCTACTCATCCTGCTGACTACTATACCGCGCCCGCGCCGCCGCGCAAGGCGGGCCGTCAGGGAAGGGGAAAGACCAAGAGCCCGGCGAGTTCCACCTCGGGGAAGGAGCCGCGCTCCCAGGCCGCGACGGCCAGGCCTCCGCCGGAGGAAGCGTCGCCGAAGAGCGCCGCCGTCGGGCCGAAGGCCGCTCCGGGCGCCGGCGGGACCAGGCTGAAGGCGCGGGCGGCGGGGGCGGCTCCGCCCTCGCCCGCTTCGGCCAGGGCCGCGCGGCCGTCCCCGGCCAGGACCAGGGCCGAGCCCTCGCCGCCGAGCCAAGCGGAAACCTCCAGGGCCTCCTCGGGCCGGCCACCCGAAAGCCAGTAGCCTTCGACGCCGTCCTCGCCGCGGGCGTGGACCAGGAAGGCTTCGCCGCCGAGCGCGGCGACCGCCGCCGCCAGGGCGCGGGGCGCCTCGGCCAGGGGGCGGGGCCGCAAGGCCTTTTCAAAGGCGACGCGGCCGATCGACGGCGACGCCCTGCCCGGCCGGGGTTCCTCCGCGGGATCGCGAAGGAGGAGGTAGGAGGTATCGACCCTCGTCGCGGTCTCTCGGCGGTACTCGGCGAGCCAGCGGTCGGCGGCCACCGGAAAGAGGGCGAAAAGGCCGCGGACCCGCGAGTCCGGCGCCACGGGAGCCGTGCCGCCGGCGGTCGGCGCCGCGGCCGCCGTGGCCGCCGCCTCGGCGGCCGCATCGGCGGCGCCCGAGTCCCGCGCGGAAAGGCTCGTGCCGCCCGGAGGGGCGAATCGGGGCAGGGCTTCGAAGGCGCCCGCGCCCGAGACAAGGAAAAGTTCGGCGACGTCGGGCCGCGGCGGCTCGGGGTCGGCTACGAAGGGATCGCGGTACAGGTGGAGGAGGAAGCCTTCCGGCCGGTTCCACATC
>DAINBW010000634.1:0-1897 GCA_036732745.1 Spirochaetales bacterium
CGCGCTCTCCGTCGAGTGCGAGAGCGGAAGATCGTTATCCCGACTTTCGCCCAAATGAAAGACCCCAGCCGCATCCCGGTCGAGGTGAAGGCGGCATTGCACAAGATCGGATCGTGGGATGTCACTCCCGAAAATCTGTTCCGCATCACCTGGAAGAACGAAGCCGTGGCGAAGGGCGGGGGGTTTAACGGTGTGAATTACCTGGAGTTTCCCCTCAGCCTGACGGGGAGCGAGGCGCGCATCATCGGAGGCCTCCGGCGAGCTGAACAGCCTCCAGCTCCGCCAAGGAGAGGGACAGCGCCAAGCCGGGATCATCGACGGGCGGAAAGCGTTCGAGGGGAAGGATGGACAGCTCCTTGCCGGCCGGATAGGCCGATACGATTTCCACGCGGTACTTTCGCAGGAAGGAGGCCGGTCCCGCGGCCTTGAGCTCGGCCTCGAGACCGGCGGCCTCGGCAAAGGCCTTGGCATAGAGCGGACCGGCGATGGAAGCCTTGGGCGCGAGGAGTAGCTCGACCGCGGCGCCGCCCTCCTTTTTGAGGCCGGCGCGGACGGAGACCGCGAAGCGTCGGGATCCGTCCGGCACGGGAGCCTCGAGGAGGGCGATCGAGAAGGAGGCGCCCTTGGCCTGCGAGGCGAGCGCCTGGCCGAAGGCCTTGTCCGCCGCGAGCAGCGCGAAGAAACGCTTCTCGGCGTCGGCGAAGAGGGCGCCAAGCAGGGGACCCGCGACGGAAAAGAGTTCCGCATATCGCGCGTCGGAGGCGGCGAGCTCGAGGAGCCCCGGCTTGGCGAGCAACGCGAGGGCGGCGGCGGAGGCCGCCGGATTCGCGGATCCGGGATCGGCGGGGCCCGGCCGCGGGGCGGCAAGGAGGGCGCGAAGCCGGTTGAGCTCGAGGACGGCGGCTTCGAGCCCGGGATTTCCGCCGGAGGAACCGGACGAGGCGGAAGCGGATGCGGCGCCGCCCGCGGGCGTGACGGCCGTGGCGGGCGGCGCGGGCGCGGGCGCGGGTGCGGCTGGCGCGGGTGCGGCTGGCGCGGGCGCGGCGGGCGCGCTTCGCTCGAGAAGGAGGAGAAGCGCCAGGAAGTCCGCCCGCGATATCCCGAGGCCGGCGGCGAGACTCCGGCGCCGCGTTTCGGGCAAGGAAGCGGCGAGGCGGGCGAGGCGACGGGCGGGGCCCTCCCCTCCCGCCGGAAGGCCCGGCCCCTTGGCCAAGCCGCCGAGCCGCCAGGGTCCCCGCTCGGAGGCCGCGAGGAGGGCGGCGGCGCGCTCTTGGCCGAGCCGCGCGAAGGCGGCCGCCGAGGCGGCAAGTCGGCCTTCGGGATCGCCGGCGGCGGGATGGAGGGCGATCGGCGCCGCGCGTCGCCACAGCGCTTCGGCTTCCAGCACGGCGGCCAGGCGGTCAAGCGGCGCCGCCGCCCCCGGGGCGCGCTTCAGCGCCTCGGCGCGGGATTCCACGAGATGGCCGGCGGCGCTTCGGGCATCCAGACGCGCGAGAGCGGAGAGCCACAAGCCCTTGCCTTCGACGCCCGATTTCTTGAGGAGGACGCCGACCTCGACCGCTTCTGGAAAGAGTTCGGCGAAGGAGGCGAGGCGGGGCACAAGCTCCTTTTCCACCGCCGCCGTCCCCTTGTCGCCGAGGCCGGCCCCCTTGAGGAGCTTGCCGAGCTCGGCGGCCTTGGCGGCCGCGGCTTTTTCGAGATCGGCGACGCTCTTGCCGTCGGCAAAGGCGGTTCCCTCCGCAAGGGCGCGCGCGGCGGAGAGCGATCCTCCCCGGGCGGCGGCCAAGGCGCCATACGCGGCCTCGGTCCCCCGATAGGAGGAATCGGGAGCGAGGGCTGAGGCCGCTTCGGGCCGGGCGCTCGCGACGGCCTGAGCCACGAGCGCCTCGAACTCGGC
>DAINBW010000635.1:0-1891 GCA_036732745.1 Spirochaetales bacterium
AGGAGGCGGCGGGCCGCGGCCAGGGGCATGCCGCGGCGCAGGCCTTCGGCATGGGCGCGCGGCGACAGGTCCAGGACGACCGCCCGCGCGGCGCCCTCGTTGCCGATCGCGAAGGGCCGGTCGCGGAGCTCCGGCTCAAGGCCCTCCTCGACGGCGGCCATGAGGCCGATCTCGTTGACGTGGACGATGGCGCCCGCGGACATGGCGGCTTAGGGAAGGAGCTTCGCCGCGGCGAGGAGGACGGCGAGCTCGCGCGCGTTCTTCACCGCCTGGCCGCGCGCGTGGTTGTTGAAGTAGGCGCGGAGGGTCTTGGCCCGCGCGCTCATCGCCTCCAGGCGGGGCACCCAGCCGGAAAGCTCCTCCGCGGCGTAGAGGTAGTCGCAGCGGAAGGACGCGTCGCCGCCCCACCAGTTCGCGCCGTTCCGCCCGTGGAAGCGGACGTAGGCGAGGTCCGCGGTGACGAGGTCGGCCACGGGCGGCAAGCCCTCGAGCCGGGGCAGGTCGACGACGCAGAAGCCCGCGCCGCGGGCCCTGAGGCCCTCGAAGACCCGGGCCGCGTACCACTCCGCCGAGCGGAATTCCACGACGAGGGGCAGGCCCGCAAGCTCGGCGAGGAGGCGGTCGAGATAGCGCCGCTCTTCGACGCGGTAGCGGAACTCGAAGGGGAATTCGAGGAGGACGGCGGCGAGCTTTCCCGCCTCGGCGAGGGGTTCGACGCCGCGGCGGAATTCGAGGGCGGAGTCCTTCCAGGTCGCGGGATTCACCTCGTGGGTGAGGGTCCGGTTCGCCTTGACGGAAAAATCGATGGGCCGCCGCGTCCGGTAGAGCATCTGGCGGAGGTTTTCCGCCTTGGGCATGCCGTAGTAGGAGAAATTGAGCTCCACGGTGCCGAAGGACTCGCTGTAGGCGCCGAGATACTCCTTCCTGCCGAGGCCCTTGGGGTAGAGGACGCCTTCCCACTCCGGATAGTCATAGCCGGAGGTGCCGACGCGGATGTCGCAGATGCTTGCGGGCAGGGCGCTCATACCCCCACTATACTATACGCGCGTGTAGTCATCAAGCGGAGCCGCCGGTTTTTTGGCCGCGCTTGCCCCGCCAGAGCGGAAGGCGCACGAGGAAGGCGGTCCATCCCGGCCGGCTCGTGAAGGTGAGGTCGCCGCCCTCGGCCTCGACGATGCGCCGGGCCACGGCGAGCCCGAGCCCCGAGCCTTCGCCGGCGGTCTTGGTCGTGAAGAAGGGTTCGAAGATCCGTCCTTGCAGCTCGGGGGCGATGCCCGGTCCCGAGTCGACCACCTCGACGAGGGCAAAGTCGCCCTCCGCGCGCGTCGTGATCGACAGGTCGCCGGAGTAGGCCATGGCCTGCAGGGCGTTGAGGACGAGGTTGGACCAGACCTGCGCCAGCCCCGCCGGGCGGGCGCGGGCCTGGAGCCCCGCGGCGAAGCGCTTTTCCAGGCGCACGCCGCGGCGGAAGCGCTCTTCATGGAGGGGCAGGACGAGCTCGATGGCCTCGGACAGGTCGACGGCCGCGGGCTCCTCGCCCGAGACGCCGCCCACGTAGTAGCCGAGGGCCCTGACGACGGAGGAGGCCCGCTCCGAGGCCTCTTCGATGATGCGGGAGGACAGGGCCAGGCTCGCGAAAAGAAAGAGGTCTTCCAACGCCGGGGCGCCCCCTTCGGCGACGAGGGCGGCCGCTTCCCGCGTCTGGTCGAGCAGTCCCATGTCCGCCAGGAGGTCGGCCATGGCGGAGGCTTCCCCGGGCTCCAGGCCTTCGAGTTCCCGGGCGGCCCGGCGCCGGCTGTCCAGCCGGACCGGCGCGTCGAGGGGCTGCTCGAGGCGGCGCCGCACGGACAGCTCGAGGAGCGTCCCGTAACGACGCCGCGCGTCCGGGGAC
>DAINBW010000636.1:0-1886 GCA_036732745.1 Spirochaetales bacterium
CTCTGGGCGGGCAGGGTCCGCGGCACGCGCCAGCCGCGCCCGCAGGAGGCGCAGGCGAGGGGGAGGGTCGTCGCCTCGAGGATCTCGGCGGCCAGCCGGCCGGCCCGGCCGGGATCGACCGCGGCGAGCTTGTCGCGGAGGGCCTCCGCCTTGGCGGCCTTGCCCGCGAAGAGATAGGAGCGGCCGAGCGAGAAGAGAAGCGCGGGATCGGCGGGCGCCAGCTCGAGGCCGAGGCGGTAGGCCGCCTCCGCGCGGGGCCGGTCGCCGTAGATCGAGGCGAGGTTGCCCGCGAGGAGATAGGTCCGCGCCTCGGGCCCGAGGTCGAGGGCCTTCCGGATGCGGTCCTCGGCGTCGGCGAAGCGTTCGAGCTCGAAATAGGCGGCGGCGAGGTTGGCCTGGTACTCGGCGCGCCCGGAGTCGAGGGCCGTCGCCGCCTCGTACTCGCGGGCCGCGCGTTCAAGGAGGGTTTCCCGTTCCGGCGAGCCCGCGGCGGCGCGGCGGGCCGCCCGCGCCAGGACGTTGCCGCCCTGGTTCCGGGCGCGCGGATTGTCGCCGTAGGGCTCGAGGGCGGCCAAGGCCGCGTCGAGGTCGCCTTCGAGCGACTCGAGCTCGGCCAGGTTGATGGCGCGCTCGGCCTCGGCGGCCAGCGCGGCGATGGCGCCGCCGAGCAACTCGCGGGCGCGGGCGGCGCGTTCGGGCGCGGGCGCGGCCCCGTCTCCCTCGGCCCCGGCGCCTTCCTTGAGGATCTCCATGGCGGCGAGATTGCGGATCCAGCCGTCCTCCGGCGCGAGCTCGAGGGCGGCGGCGATCGCCGCGGGGGCCTCGGGCCGCTCGAGGAGGTAGAGGCACTCGGCGCGGCGGAAGGCGTACAGGGCGTAGGCCGGTTCGAGCTCGAGGGCGCGCTCGTAGCGCGCGAGGGCCTTGTCGCGTTCCCCGCGCTCGGCGTGGAGGAGGCCGGACAGGTAGTGGAGGCTCGAGTCGGCGCAGGGCTTTTCGAGGATCTTGTCGATGAGCTTGCGCGCCTCTTCCTTGCGGCCCGCGCGGAACAGGGCCTTGGCCTTGATCTCCCGGGTTTCTGGGGCGCGGGGCCTGAGCTCGAGGAGCCGGGCCAGGGCGAGGGAAAGGTCGTCGTCGGCCTCCGCCTCGTAGAAGCCCCGGGCGGCCGCCAGGTAGGCCTCGGCGGCCTCCGCCTTCCGGTCCGCCTGTTCGAGGGCGCGGGCCTCGTTCATGCGGTAGAGTGGCTGGTCCGGCTCCGCGGCCGCCGCGGCGCCGTAGTCGGCTGCGGCGCCGGCGTAGTCGCCGAGGTTGAAGCGGGCGTGGCCGGACAGCCCGAGAAGGCGGGCGTCGCCCGGCGTCGCGGCCAGGAGCCCGGCCGCGTAGTCGCGGAGTTCGGGGAAGCGGCCGCGGAGATAGAGGAGGTTCGCCTTCTCCGCGGCGGCCTCGCGGCGGCCCGGCTCGAGGGCCAGGCAGGCGTCGAGGGCCGATTCGGCCTCGTCGAAGAGCTCGAGGCGGAGGGCCGCCTCGGCCTTGAGGAAGAGCTCGTCGGCGCCCAAGGCTCGCCGGTCCTCGATCTTCTTGAGCTCGATCGCGGCCTTGAGCCACTCGCCCATCGCGGCGTAGGTGCCGGCCAGGCGGAAGCGGGCCGCCGTCGCGGGCAGCTCGAAGCTGTTGTGGCGGATGTGCCAGGCCTCCACCTCGAGGGGCCTCGATTCGACGAAGCAGGAGCGCAGCTCGCAGCTCGCGCCGTCCGCCTCGCCGTAGTTCTGGGCGGCAAAGGCCAGGGCGCCCGCGTCGAGCTCGCCGTCGGCCGCCTCGGCGACCCATTCGCCGTCGACGAGAAGGGTGAGGCGGTCGCCGCGCGCGATCACGGCGAGGCTGAACTCCTC
>DAINBW010000637.1:0-546 GCA_036732745.1 Spirochaetales bacterium
GGCGATGCTACCCCCGGAGGCTCCGGCGCATCAAGCCGGGACGGCGATCCGGGATCAGTCGGCCCGTTCGAGGAGCGCGAGGCAATCCTCCAGGGTCGCCTCCGCGGGATTGTAGGCGATCGAGGCGTCGTCGATGGCGGCGCGGGCGATGGCGGCGTGGTGCTCCTTGCCGACCTTGCCCGTCTCGGAGAGGCGCCGGGGCAGCTTGGCGAGGGCGAACAACGCGTCCTGCAGCTCCCGGACGCGGGCGATCGCGGCCGCCGGCCTGTCGGCCTCGGGCGTGCGGTAGTGGACCTCGGGGCCCGCGAGGGGCAGGAGGAGGCGGCCGATCTCCGCGGCGCGGCTTTCGAGGTTGTACTCGAGGACGTGCGGGAGGAAGATGTTCATCGCGACGCCGTGCGGCACGTGGCAGACCGCGCCGGTGGCGTGGCCGAGGCTGTGGACGAGGCCGACCATCGAGTTGGAGAACGCGATGCCCGCCATCGTGGAGGCGACCGCCAGGTCCAGCCTGGCCTCCGCGTCGGAGTGGTTCGCGGTGACGTGGAC
>DAINBW010000637.1:556-1876 GCA_036732745.1 Spirochaetales bacterium
GAACAAGAACACCGAGATCCACCAGGACTTCGGTGACGTGGACGAGGCGTTCCGAGACGAGCCTGATCGCCGTGTCGGCGTAGACGTCGGAGAGAGGATTCTTCCCGAGGCAAATCGAGGCCTCGATCGCGTGCGTCAGGGCGTCCATGCCGGTCGCGGCCGTGACGACGGGCGGCAGGGTCAGGGTCATGCGCGGGTCGAGGATCGCCGCGTCGGGGAGGAGGGAGGCCGAGACGAAGAGGAGCTTGCGCGCCTTCTCGTCGTCGCGGATGACGGCCACCAGCGTGCATTCGCTGCCGGTGCCGGCGGTGGTCGGGACGACGACGAAGGGCGAAAGCCCGCCCGTGATCGCGCCCGCGCCCGAGTAGGCCACGAGATCGTCGCCGCCCTTGGTGACGAGGACGTTGACCGCCTTCGCGGTGTCGATGACCGAGCCGCCGCCAACGGCCACGAGGCCGTCGCAGCCCTTCTCCCGGTAGACCTTCGCGGCCGCCGCGACGGTGCGCGTCCCCGAATCGGGCGGCACGTCGTCGAAGACGGCGCCGAGGACGAGGGAGGACTCGCCGGCGGCCTTGAGGAGGGTGTCGAGGAGGCCGGCCGCGCGCACGCCCTTGTCGGTGACGAGGAGGGGGCGCCGCGAACCGAGGCGCTCGAGCTCGTTCGGCAGGGCGTCGAGGGCGCTCTTTCCCGCGAGGATCTTGACGGGATTGTGGAACTCGAAATATTCGCCGCGTTTCATGGTCTACTCCTTGGACGGGCCCGCGAAGGGCAGCGAAAGATAGAGCGCGACGCGGACGCCGTGCTTGCGGAGGAAGGGAATGGCCGGGACGCGCTTCAGGACCCGCTTGGCCACGAAGCGCGGGAGGAGGAGGGTCTCCACGAGCCCCAGCGCGCGGATGATGGCCATCGTCGCGGGAAGGTCGCCGGACACGGCCAGACCGTTCCGCGCGTAGACCTCGAAGGCGCTCGCCGAGAAGGTGAGGACGGACAGGGCGGAGGCCATGTTCCGGAAGCGCATCAGCACGTCCGGCGCCTCGGGGCCGAAGCCGATGTAGCGAAGCTTGCCGTCCGCCCCCATCCTGAGCGCGGCCGACGGGCCGCGCGGATGGACCCGGAGCGCGAAGGCGAAGCCGGCGGGCAGGTCCGCGAGCTCGCGCCGCACGTCCGGATCGAGGCGCTGCGCCAGGGCGAAGGCCCGGCCCACGAGCCCCAGCGCGACGCGCGCGTAAAACCGCGCGACGGGCCTGCCGGGCGGCGCGACGTCCGGGTAGGTCTTGCCGATCGATGCATCCATGTTGTTCGCTCCCCGCCCCTCAGGGC
>DAINBW010000638.1:0-1873 GCA_036732745.1 Spirochaetales bacterium
CCTTTTCGAGATCGAAGGCCTCGAGATGGGCGACGGCCGCCGCGAGGGGCCGCGAGACCTGCCGGGACAGGAAGCCAAGGATGGTGAGGGCCAGGAAAACCAGCACCCCCAAGGAGACGGGAAGCGTCGCGAGGAGGGAGTCGAGGGCGGCGCGCGCGGGCGCGGCATCGTCGCCGGCGAGGAGGAGTTCGCCGATGCGGACGTCGGCCCCTCGGATCAGTTTGGAAAGGGGGAGGCGGCGAAGCCATGTTTCCGAGGCGGGACGCTCCCCCGCCTCCGCCACGATGCCCTTGTCGTCCGCGACCGCGGCCCAGGCGAGCTCGGGGGAGCGGACCATGCCGTCCAGGAGGGCTTGAACGAGGTTTTCGTCGAAGACCCACAACGCCTCGGCGGCCGCCGGGCCGTAGAGCTCGGCCGAATGCCCGAGCTCGAGCCTGAGTCGCAGTACGCCGGAGCGGTAGGAAACGCCGGCATGGACAAGGGAGGCGACGAGGGCCGCGATGAGGCCGGTCGCCAGGATGATGCCCGACAAGCGGCGCTTGAGACTCCGGCCTGAGCCCGGGGATTTCATCGGAAGGCGTCTGCCGTCACTTCGGCGGTGATCGCGTCGATAAAGCCCTCGTTCCGGAGCTTGCGGAGCTCGGCGGCGAGCGGGGCGGCCAAGGCGGAGCGGCGACCGGACAGATACAGGTACATGTCCCTCAGCTCCAGGGTCTTGCCCGCCCGCATCCCGGCGGGCGCGCCGAATTTCGAGACGTAGCGGACCCCTTCGAGCCGTTCGTAGACCACCGCGTCGACCCGACCGAGGGTCAACATGTTGAAGAGCCCCTCCTCGTCCCGCACCGGCTGGAGATCCTTGAAGCCCTTGGTTTTTTCCTCCACGATCTTCCAGCCGCGGATGATGCCGAGCCGGAGCCCCGAGAGATCCTTCCAGGAATCGATGGGGAGGGAAGCGGACAGCGTGAAGGCGACGAACTCCATCCGCGCGATGGGTTCGGGCACCCGCACGATCGTCGGATAACCGGTCTCCAGGCCGGCGATGCGCACGTATTCCCCGTCGATGAGGCCTTGGTCCAGCGACACGAGGGCGCGTTCGGAGGGTATGCGGACCTGCACGAAGGTATGCCCGAGCCGGCGTAGCGCCTCCGCCAGGATCCTGTCCTCGAAACCGGACGCGTCGGGCGCGGAACGGGGATAAACATCGAGGGAACTGAAGACTAAATGCTCGGCGGAGGCGGGCGTCGGGGCGGCCAGCCACGCCAAGGAACAAACAAGGAGCAGGGAGAAGAGGCGCATGCGTTCAGTATCGCGGGCCCGGTCGCGCGTCGCAAGGGCAAGGGCGCGCCGAAAAGCGGCTAGAAGCTGAAAGCGTCCTTGATCGTCAAGCCGCCGCTCTGCTCGATCCAGATCGAAAAGCGGTCGCCCTTTCGCGCGGGTCGGTGCACGGCCGCGCCGTAGAGGCTGCGCACGATGCCGGCGCCGCGGCTGGCCTCTTCGCTCCGCAAGAAGGCGGAAAGCTCGGCGACGCGCGCGGCGTAGCGATCGGGGGCGATGCCGTAGAGCTCCTCCGCGGGCAGGCGAAACACGAGGGGCACGCCCAGATCGTCGAGGAGGGCAAGGGCCGGCCCCTCCGCCTGCGGCACCTCGTCACTGAAGGCCCGGTACGGCAGGGCAAGGTTCCGGGCCCGGCCCTGGGCGATCTCGGAATAGGCGAAGTTGCAGACGACGGCGTCGACGAAGAGTTCGGCGCCGCGGAGTTCGATCCTCTGGGGGGCGGCGAGGGGGCGCGCCCGCCCGCCCTCGTAATAGCTGAACTCGGCGACGAAGCGGCCGCCGCCCGCCTCCAGCACGGCCACGTCGGCCACCTTGTGGC
>DAINBW010000639.1:0-1870 GCA_036732745.1 Spirochaetales bacterium
CACCATGGTGAGGTCAACGCCCTCATCGGCCCGAACGGCTCCGGCAAGACGACCCTCTTCCGCACCCTCGCCGGCGAGCTGCCGCCCCTCGAAGGGCGGGCCCTCCTCGCCCGCGGTGGCGGCGCCCCCGTCGACGCCGCCGCGATGCCGCGGCGCGAACGCGCCCGGGCGGTGGCCCGGGTCCTCCAGTCGGAGACGCCCTCCTGGCCCGCCTCGGTCCGCGAGTACGTCGAGGCCGGCACCTTCGCGCGCACGGGCTGGCTCGGTTCGCCGGGGCCCGAGGCGCGGCGCGCCGTGGAGGCCGCCATCGAGGCGGCCGACCTCGCGCCCCTCGCCGCCCGCCCCGTCACCGAACTCTCGGGCGGCGAATTCCGCCGCGTCCTCGTCGCGCGCGCCCTCGCCCAGGAGCCGGAGGCCCTCCTCCTCGACGAGCCGGCCTCGGACCTCGACCTCGCGCGCCAGGCCGAGGTGCTCGGCCTCCTCAAGACCCTCGCGGCCCGCGGCGTCGCCGTGGCCCTGAGCGTCCACGACCTCAACCTCGCCGCCCTGGTGGCCGACCGCGTCGCCCTCCTCTCCGGCGGCCGCCTCGCCGCGGTCGGCGCCCCGGGGGAGGTCATCAGCGAGGCGCGCGTCCTCGAATGCTACGGCGCCGACGTCGTCGTCGCGGGGCACCCCCTCGCCGACCGCCCCCTCGTCGCGCACGCGCCGCGCTGGCTCGACCGGCGCTAAGGAGAAGTTCCATGGACAAAGGCTACCTGCAGGTCTACACGGGAGACGGCAAGGGCAAGACCACGGCCGCCCTCGGCCTCGCGCTGCGCGCCCTCGGCGCCGGCAACTCGGTCTTCCTCGGCCAGTTCATCAAGGGCATGCGCTATTCGGAGATCGAGGCCCTCGAGCGCCTCGGCGCCGCGTTCGGCCCCGGCCGGCTCGAGGTCCGGCAGTTCGGGCGCGGCTGCTTCATCCGCCGGGAACCGGAGCCCGCGGACCGCGAGGCCGCCAACGCCGGCCTGGCCGCCGCGCGCGCGGCCTGCCTCTCGGGCCGCTTCGACCTCGTGATCCTGGACGAGGCCAACGTGGCGATGAGCCTCGGCCTCCTGGCGCCGGAGGAGGTCCTCGCCCTCGCCGCCGAACGCCCGGCCGGCGTCGAGCTCGTGCTGACGGGACGTTATGCGCCCGAATCCATCCTCGCCGCGGCCGACCTCGTCACGGAGATGCGGGAGGTCCGTCACTACTACCGCGAGGGCGTCGAGGCCAGGACGGGAATCGAGCGGTGAGCGCCCTCTGCCTGATGGTCGCGGGCGCGCGCTCCGGCGTCGGCAAGACGACGGTCGCCTCCGCCCTCGTCGCCCTCCTCGCCGAGGCCGGGCACCGGGTCCGCCCCTTCAAGCTCGGCCCCGACTACATCGACTCCGGCAGGCACGCCCTCCTCGCGGGCGAGCCCTGCCTCAACCTGGACCGCTTCCTCTGCGTGCCGCCCGGCCGCGAGGCGGACTCCGCGGCCTTGCTCCGCGAACGCTTCTTGGGCGGCCTGCGCGGCTATGACGCCGCCGTCGTCGAGGCGGTCGGCGGTTTCCACGACGACTGGCACGGCGACGGCAACTCGCCCGCCGCCATCGCGAAGATCCTCGGCATCCCCGTCCTCCTCGTCTGCGACGGCCAGGCCTCCTGCCAGACGGCGGGCATCGCGGCCGGCGCGATCGCCCTGGCCGATCCCGGCATCGCGGTGGCGGGCCTCGTCTTCCCCCTGGTCTCCCGCGAGGAGCACCTCGAACGCATCCGGCAAGGGCTTCCCGCCGCGCTCCGCGAGGGGCTCGTCCTCCGCCTTCCGCGCGCCGCGGCCCTCGACGTCGAAGAGCGACACCTCGGCCTC
>DAINBW010000640.1:0-1869 GCA_036732745.1 Spirochaetales bacterium
AGCTTGCGCACCTCGCTCGCGACGACGGCGAAGCCCTTGCCCGCCTCGCCGGCCCGCGCGGCCTCGATGGCCGCGTTGAGCGCGAGGAGGTTGGTCTGGCGCGCGATCTCCTCGATGATGCCGATCTTGGCCGCGATCTCCTGCATCGCGCTGACCGCCTCGCCGACGGCCGCGCCGCCGCGCTCGGCGTCCTTGGCGGCCTTGGTCGCGATGGACTCGGTGGCGAGGGCGTTGTCCGTGTTCTGCTTGATGGTCGCCGCCATCTCCTCGACGGAGCTCGAGACCTCTTCGGCGCTGGCGGCCTGCTCCGTGGCTCCCTGGCTCATGGACTGCGCGGTGGAGGAGATCTGCTCGCTCCCGGAGGCGACGCTCATCGTCGCGCCCTGGATGCCGAGGACGATCTCCGACAGGTTGCCGATCATGCTGTCGAAGGCGCGGGCCAGCGCGCCGATCTCGTCGCCCCGCTTGAGGAAGACCTCGGGCACCTCCTGGCTCAGGTCGCCGTCCGCGAGGATGCCGGCCATCGCCGTCGCCTGGCCGATGGGATTCGAGATCGAGCGGGCCATGAGGAGGGCGATCGCGGCGGAAAGGACCAGGCCGAGCCCGAGGAGGGCCAGCACGAGGCGCCGGGCGCCGAGGGCGAGGGCCGTGTTGGCGTCGGCGATGTTCTTCGCGTCCAGCGTCTTGAGATCGGTCAGCTCGCTCAAGGCCAGGAGCCGCCGTTCGAAGAGGGGCGCCGCCTCGCCGTAGAGGATGGCGAGCGCCTCCTCGTTCCGGTTCGCGAAGGCGAGTTCGATCATCTTGTCGAAGAGGGGCGTGAAGGCGTTGGTCGCCGCCATATAGCGGTCGTAGAGCTCCTTCTCCTTGGCGCCTTCCATCGTGAGACCGAGCTCCTTCGCGTCCTCCGCGGCGATTTTCCGCAACTCGGCGATTTCCGTCTTGTACTTTTCGTTGAGCGCCTGGTCGGTCGTCAGCATGAGGTCCCGCAGCCGCCACTGCGCGTGGTTGACCCCCTGGTTGATGTCCCCGAGGTGCTCGAGCGCGACGGCGCCCTTTTCGTACATGTGCGTGTCGGCCTCGTGGATGGCCGTGATCTGGACGATCGAAACGATGCCGAGCAGGGCCGTGACGACGAGCACCGCCGCGAACGACAGGATAAGCTTCAAGCCGATGGAAAGTCTCATTGCGCCTCCGAATCGATGTGGCCGCCGGAGCGGCCTATTTTTCCTGAAGCCGTGCTTGTACGAGCGCTACCCCATCGTCTGCCGAATAAACGATCTGGAGCATACGCTCGTAATGGCCTCTTTTGATATTTACTATGGTTTTTGGGGTTGTCGCGGTCAATGCCGATCGATTTCTTTTATTCCGTAGAAATAGTTAATTAACTTACACACGCTAATAAATGTTTAGCACCTGCGATGCCCAGCCCGCGGACGCCCGGCCGAGGCGGACGCCACCCCGCCATGGGGGACGCCGCCCGCGCCGCGGCGAAGGCCGGCGACCGGGCGGCATCACGCAGGACAAAAAAACGGGGCCGCCAGAAGGCGACCCCGTCCGCCGCGTGTCGCGGCAGCTTCGACTAGAGGATCAGACCAGGCCCTGGGCGATCATCGCGTCGGCAACCTTCTTGAAGCCGGCGATGTTGCCGCCGACGACGTAGTTGCCCTCGAAGCCGTACTGCTTCGCGGTCTCGACGCAGGCCTTGTGGATGGCGATCATGATGTCGTGGAGGCGCTTGTCGACCTCCTCGGCGCTCCAGGCGAGGCGCATGGAGTTCTGGCTCATCTCGAGGCCGGAGGTGGCGACGCCGCCGGCGTTCGCAGCCTTGCCGGGCGCGAAGGGGATCTTCTTCTCGATGAAGAGCTTCCA
>DAINBW010000641.1:0-1864 GCA_036732745.1 Spirochaetales bacterium
TGGCGAGGGTGGCGGCCGCCGCGGCGAGGGTGCCGGCGGCGCCGAAGAAGATCGAGCCGGACATGATCCAGCGCGCCTTGAGCCGGCCCTCGTCGAGCTTGCCCGCGCCGAGGGTGGAGCCGACGATGACGCCGGTCGCCGCGTGGATGGCGGGGAAAACGAGGAAGATCAGGTTCGCGACGGTCCAGCCCGCGGCCATGCCGGCGACGGTCTCCGCGCCGCCGCGCCCGTTGTAGAGCGCGGTGATGATGGTTTCCGAGATCACCCAGGCGGTCTCGGAGAAGAGCATCATGCCGGAGCGCGAGAGGATGGCGCCGAAGAGGCCGCGGTCGATCGCCAGGGCGCGGCGCGGGTGGAAGGCGAAGGCCGGGCGGCGCCGGGCGATCATCGCGGCGAAGGCGGCGACCTCGACGAGGCGGGCGATGACGGTGGCGATCGCGGCGCCGGTGACCTCGAGGCGGGGCGCGCCGAGGTTGCCGTAGATGAGGACCCAGTTGAAGAAGGTGTTGACGAGGGCCGCGGCGGTGGAGACGAGGAGGGGCACCTTGGTCACGCCGATGTCGCGGAAGGAGGTCGCCATCGCCGAGGAGAAGCCGATCGGGATGAAGGTGAAGGCGACGGCGCGGAGGTAGCGCGCGCCTTCGGCGACTATCGCGTCGCCCTCGGGGTTGCCGCCGAGCATCATGCGGAGGAGGGCCTCCGGGAAGATCATGCAGATCGCGAAGTGGATCGCGGAGATGAGGGTGGCCATCACGAGCTTGAAGCGGAAGGCCTGCTTCATGCCCTCCTCGTCGCCGGCGCCGCGGTGCTGCGAGAGGTAGATGCCGCCCGCCATGCAGACGGTGTTGACGAGCACCATGTAGATGAAGTTGATCTGGTTGGCGACGTTGACGCCGGCCATCTTGGCGTCGCCCAGGGCCGCGACCATGAAGTTGTCGACGAGGGAGACGAGGCCGGTGATGAGGGTCTGGAGCATGACCGGCACGACGATGGCGAGGGCCTCGCGGTAGAAGGTCGCGGGGCCGAGGAGGGGCGGGCGGTGTTTTGGAGCGGTCACGTGGTTTTCCTGTCGTCCCGACGATCGCGCGGCCTTCAGGTTGTGAAGAGTGGTTTCATCACCCGATGGGACAGTGCCCGTTTTACATGCTGCGGAGGAAGGCCATGGTTGCGGCGCGGGACGCGAGGCCCAATCCTACCCGATCGGGCGGGGCAAGATCAAGGAGCGCCCGCGCCCGCGCCCGCCCCCGCGCTGGGGCCTGGGCCGGGGCCGCGGGGGCGTTCGGCGCCGGGGCCGGGGCCTGGGCCTGGGCCTGGGCTGCGGGCGCGTTCGGCGCCGGGGCCGGGGTCGCGCTTGAGGAGGCTCTTGCCCGAGCTCTTCTTCCAGGCGAGGATCTTGCCGGCGAAGAGGAGGCCGAGGATCGCGGCCCAGGGGAGGCGCCGCTCGGGCGGCGGCGGGAGCCTGAGCCGGCCGCGGGGCGGCGCGGGGAAGTATTCCTCCGGCGGCGCGTTGAGGGCGCGGGGAAGCGCCTCGGCGCCGGCCGCGCCGCGGGGCGCGGGGACGAGGAAGGCGGAGCCGGCCGGTATGAGGTTCGCGGCGCCCGGCGGCGGCGCCGTGAGGAAGGGCGGATTCCGGCCCGCGAGGATGGCGCCGTCGTAGGCGAGGGGCAGATCCTCGTTCGCGGCGGCGGCCGCGTCCAGGCTGAAGTCGAGGCCCGCGTCGAGGGGGCCCGAGGCGAGGGGACGCGAGTGGGTGAGCGCGGGGTCGGCGAGGAGGAGGCCCTCCGGCGCGCCGGCGCGGGTGACGAGGCGGCGGGCTCGGGCGGCCGCTCCCGCCGCCGGGGCCGGATCGATCGCCTCCGGGCCC
>DAINBW010000642.1:0-1860 GCA_036732745.1 Spirochaetales bacterium
GAAAACCGGATCCTGCCCTTCGGCGCCCTCCATTCCTCGCCGCCGCCGGAAGGCGCCCTGGCGCTGTTTTTCGACGGCGCCTCCTTCCTCGTCCTGCCGGTGCTGTCCATCGCCCTGGTCCGGACCTGGGGGGTCGCCTATATCACGCGCTCCATCATGACCGGGATCGTCTGCGAGGACTTCATCACGGCGGCGCGCGCCCGGGGCCTGCCCGAGAGCAAGGTCGTCGGCGGCCACGCCCTCCGCGGCGCCATGCCCGCCGTGCTCACCTCGGCCGCCATCCTCGTCGTGCAGTCCCTCGCGGGAGACGCCCTTGTCGAGGTGACCTTCGCGAGGCCGGGCATCGGGCGCCTCGTCTGGGAGGCCATCAGGCAGAACGACATCGGCATCGCGGGCGGGGCCCTGGCCGTCCTCTCGCTGATCCTGATCCTCGTCCTCGCCCTCGTCGACGTGGCCTACGGCCTCCTCGATCCGCGCATCCGGGACGCGCGCGAGCGCGAGGCCCGGGCCCTCGCCCCGCGCCGGCGCTAGGCGGGCCGCGGCGTCGCGCCCGGGCCACGGTGGAGCGCCGGCGGGCGCCGCGCGACGCCCGGGCCGCGATGAGCGCCGGGGGCGCGCCGCGCGACGCCTAGGCCCCGTGCCGTCAGTCGATCTTGAAGCGGCTGACCTCGTCCCGCACGCCGGCCGCGAGGTCGCGGTTCCGGTCGGAGAGGGCAAGCGCCGCCGACGCCGTGTCGGCGATCCCGCCGGCGGCCGTCGCAACCGCGACCACGCCGCGGCGCATGTCCTCGGCGAGGACGGTCAGGCGGCGCACCTCGTCGATGATCGAAACCGAGCCGAGGCTCATCTCCTGCGAGCCGGAACGGACCTCGCTCGTGATGTCGTTGATCTGGCCCAGGGCCTCGAGGATCTGCCCGCTCGCCGCGTTCTGCTCGACCATGGAGCGCTTGATCTCCTGCTCGGTCCCGGCGACGGAGGCGAGGGTGGCCGCGATGCGCGCGAAGGACTCGTTCGTCCGCGCCGCCAGGCCGACCACCTCGCCGATGGAACCGCGGATCTCGGCGATCTCGGAGCCGATGGCGGAGGACTGTCCCGCCGAATCCTCGGCGAGCTTGCGGATCTCGTCCGCCACGACGGCGAAGCCCTTGCCCGCCTCACCCGCGTGGGCGGCCTCGATGGCGGCGTTCATCGCGAGGAGGTTGGTCTGCGAGGCGATGTTCGATATCGTCGCGTTGGCCTCGTCGAGGGCCTCCGACTGGGCCGCGACGCGGCGGACGAGTTCGTTCACCGCGTCGACGTCGCCGCGGCCTTCTTCCGCTCGCGCCAGGAGCTCGTCGAAGCTCGCCGCCGAGCGGTCGATGGAGCGCGCGATCGACTGGATGTTCGCGATCATCTCCTGGATGGAGGCCGAGCTTTCCGTCACCGCGGCGGCCTGGGTCTCCACGCTGCGGTTCAGCGAATCGATGTTGCGGGCGATCTCCTCCATCGTGCCCGCCGTCTCCGTGACGCTCGCCGCCTGCGTCTCCACGCTGCCTTCGAGGTCCCGGACGGTGGCGCCGATGCGTCCCGCCGCGTCGGCGTTGCCGCGGAGGGCCTCCGAGAGCTCGTCGCTCACGGCCGCGAGGCCTCCCGCCGCCGCGCGGATGGAGGCGACGAGGCCGGCCTGCTTGGCCATGAAGCGGTTGAAGTGTCCGGCGAGTTCGCCCACCTCGTCCTTGGACCGGAGGTCGATCCGCGAGCGGAGGTCGCCCTCGCCGTCGGCGACCATGCCGACGAGCCGGCTCGTGTCCGCGATGGGCCGCGCGACGCGGCGGGCGACCAGCAGCGTCGCGCCCGCGCGGAGGAGGGCGACGGCCGCGG
>DAINBW010000643.1:0-1855 GCA_036732745.1 Spirochaetales bacterium
GCCCTGGCGCTGACCGACCACGACACGATCGCCGGCCTCGGCGAGGCCGAGGCGGCGGCGCGGGACTCGGGCCTCAGGCTCGTCCGCGGCGTCGAGATCGAGATCGCCTTCGAGCCCGGCGAGTTCCACCTCCTCGGCCTCGATCTTTCCTCCGGCGCCCCCGGTGTCCCCGGCGTCTCCGGCGTCCCCGGCGGGCCCGGCCAGGCTCAGGCCGCCGGCCTCGCGCGGCTCGAGGCCGCCCTCGAGGGCCTCGGACGGGCGCGCGATGAGCGAAACAGGCGCATCATGGAGCGCGTGAACGCCGCGGGGATTTCGGGAACGATGGAGGACCTCGCCGCCCTGGCGGGGAGCTCCCGGCCGGGCAGGCCGCACATCGCGAGCCTCCTCGTGGAGCGCCGCGCCGCCAAGAACCGCCAGGACGCCTTTTCCCGCTTCCTGGCCAAGGGGCGTCCCTTCTACGAGGCCAAGGAGACCCTCACCCTGGAAGAGGCCATCGACCTCGTGCGCGGCGCCGGTGGCCTGGCGATCGTGGCCCACCCCTATTCCCTCTTCGTCTCCAAGTCGCGGCTCGAAAAGCTCATGGACGAGTGGAAGGAGCTCGGCATCGACGGGATCGAGGCCTACCATCCGACCGCCAAGCTCGGCCAGTGCCGCCGGCTCGAGAAGATGGGCCGGGAGCGCGGTTTCCGCATCACCGCCGGCAGCGACTACCACGGCGCCGTGCGGCCCGAGCGCCGCCTCGGGCGCAGCGCCGGCGGCATGGTGATCGAGGATTCCTTCCTGGACGAGATAGCCCGCTGAACCGGAAGGCGGCGGCTCGCGGAGCCGCGCCCGGAGCCGGCCCGCGGGGAACGCCGAACGCGCCCGCCAAGAGCTTCCGCCCCGAGCCGTCCCGACAGGGAGGGTTCGGGGCGGTTTGTTTAGGCGCGGGGTTCCTTGGGCGGCGAGGCCGAGGCCTCGGCGTGGCTCTGCGCCTCGGCGGCGCCCTCCGCCGGATCGTAGACGCGGTCATAGAGCCTGGCGCCCGTGAAAAAGAGGATCAGGATGAGGGGCCCGAGCACGAGGCCGTTGAAGCCGAAGAGCTGCAGCCCGCCGAGGATCGAGAAAAAGATCAGGAGGGGGTGGAGCTGGAGGCGCTCGCCGAGGAGGAGGGGCCTGATGAAGTTGTCGAGCGTCGATATGAACAGGGCGCAGAGGAGGAGGAGGGCCACGCCTCCGGTGACGTTCCCCGAGATGATGACGATCGCCGAGACCGGGAACCAGACGAGGCCCGCGCCGACCATCGGTATGAAGGACGCCACGGCGGTGAGGGCCGAAAGGACGAGGGCTCCCCGGACGCCGAAGAGGGAGAAGAGCACGAAGGCGACTATCGCCTGGTACAGGGACACGAGGAAGAATCCGACGACGAGCTGGCGGCTCGTGTCGCGGAACTTCCGGAGGAAGAGTTTCGTGTACTCGCGCTCGATGGGAATCGCGTTGATGAGGATGCGCACGAGGTGGCCGCCGTCCACGAAGAAGAAGAAGAGCGTGAACACCATGAAGGCCAGCGAGATGAGGAAGGTCGCGGCGTTCTTGAGGACGGAGCCCGAAAGGCTGATGACCTCGTTGAAGCTTCCCGAGAAGAACCGGACCAGCTCGCCCCGAATGTCGACGCCGCCCAGGTTCACGGCGCCGTCGGTGAGGCGGTGGACGAAACCGCCGATGGCCCCGCGCGGGGAGAGGTCCAGGATTTCGGGATGGTTTTCCAGGGCGCGGAGGCCGAGGCTGGCCAGGTCCCCGAGTTGCCTCGCCATGCTGACCCCGAGCGAGACCAGGGGAACCACGAGGACGAGGACGCCGCCGAGCGCGAGGACGC
>DAINBW010000644.1:0-1853 GCA_036732745.1 Spirochaetales bacterium
CCCGGCCCCGCTTATTCGTAGCTCGCGCGGAGGTGCATGATCCGGAGCGCGGCGGCGAGCGCGGCCGCGTCCGGCGCCGGAGCGGGCGCCGGGGCCGCGGCGGTCCCCGTCTCGCTCCCGGCCGGGAGGAAGCGCAGGACCCGCGTCTCCCCGGCGGCCAGGTGGAAGCCCGCATCCTCGAAGCGGCCGGCGAGGCCCTCCGCCTCCAGCTTGACGTGGAAGGCCGGCGCGGCGGCGCGGAGCTCCACGCCGAGCCCGGCGGGCGACCCGGCGCCGCCTTCCAGGGAGACGATGCGCGATTCCAGCCGCGGGTCGGCGAGGGCGCACTTCTTGGGTTCGGCGAGGAAGAGCGCGGCGCGGCGCTCCAGGGCGGGGCCGGCCAGGGCGCGGGCCTCGAGGCGGGCCTCGAGGAAGCAATCCGTCGGGCGGAGGCCGAAGCCGGCGACCGGCGCCTCCCAGAGGGTCGTCGCCGCCTCGCCGGCGAGGTCGGCCGTCGCGGTGAACTCGGCGGCGAGGCTCCCGTCAAAGCGGCGGAGGGCCAGGCTGAGGCGGCCCGCGTAGGCCGTCCGGCCGTCGTTGACGGCGACCGCCCGGACGGCGCCGTCCTTCAATATGAGGGCGAGGAGGAGCTCGTCATAGAAGCGCCGCGCCTCGTAATGGAGGAGCTTCCAGCCGCCGTCGTACTCGAGGCTCGACCAGCTGGCGACGGGCCAGACGTCGTTGAGCTGCCAGTAGAGCGTGCCCATGCAGCGGGGACGGAGGCTGCGCCAGTATTCGACGGCGGTCTTGATGGCCAGGGCCTGTTGGACCTCGGAGAGGTAGAGGGTTTCGCGGAAGCCGGAGGGCATGCGGAAGTAGCGGAGCATCGTCTCCACGATGAGGGCGTTGCCGCGGGGGTGGCGCTGGTGGTGTTCCATCGCGGGGCTCGTCACGTTGCGTTCGCCCGCCGGCGCGAAGGAGGCGACGGTCCGCGCCGAGGGCAGGGACTGGAAGCCGAATTCCGAGCAGAAGCGCGGGCGCACCTCGAGGTAATCCGAGAAGGGTTTGCCCTCGTGCCAGACCGCCCAATAGTGCATGTCGCCGCGGCCGTCGGAGTGCCAGTTGTCCGAGAAGTCGTTCGGCCCCGCCGAGGGCGAGGAGGGCCACCAGGTCCGGTCCGGATCGAGCTCGCGCACCACCCGACCGAGGACGCCCTCCGTCAGGCGGTCGTAGTCGACGACATACCGCGCCGGGTTCTTCTTCGACTCCTCGTACCAGGTGATGGCGCCCAGGGCCTCGTTGTTGCCGCACCAGAGGCCGAGGGAGGGATGGTCCTTGAGGCGCTTCACCTGGTGGCGGATCTCCGCCTCAACCTCGGCCAGAAAGTCCGGGCTCGAAGGGTAGAGGGCGCAGGAGAACATGCAGTCCTGCCAGACGAGGAGGCCGAATTCGTCGCAGAGCTCGTAGAAGGCCTCGCTCTCGTAGCGCCCGCCGCCCCAGACGCGCAGGCAGTTCATGTTGGCCTCGACGGCGGAGCGGAGGAGTCCCGCGATCCGGCCGCGCGTCCAGCGCGAGGGGAGGGCGTCCGCGGGAATCCAGTTGGCGCCCTTGGCGAAGATCTCGCGGCCGTTGGCGACGAACTTCATGGAACGGCCGGCCTCGTCCTCCTCCGCGACGACGCGGAGCTCGCGGAAGCCGAGGCGCTTCGTGAACTCGTGGCCGCGCGCCGCCGCCGAGTCATGCCCCGCGGCCGCCGGCGAGGTCGCCGAGTCGTGGCCCGCGGCCGCCGGGGAGGCCGCGACGCGCAGGTCGTAGAGGGGCTGGGCTCCGCAGCCGGCGGGCCACCAGAGCTCCGGCGACTCGACGACGAGGTC
>DAINBW010000645.1:0-1851 GCA_036732745.1 Spirochaetales bacterium
GCCCGTAGCCGCATCGAGCGTGGCGGTGCCGGGGGTTGGCGGAGTTCTTGTGGAGTCGGGACAGTGCGTAGCTCCAGGTGGTCGGGGGCTCCTCCGGCGCCGAACGCAGCCGCGGCGAGCGGCACGCCGGCGACCACCGGCCCGGCGAACACCGGCCCGGTGAACGCCGCGGCGAAGAGGGGCGGCACCTGCGCGAGGTCGAAAAGAAGCAGTCGGCCGCCGAAGCCGAAGGCGCGCGGAGGGACGGCCTTTCGGCCGACGCCGCGCCGGGAGAGGCGGTCCGCAAGCGGAAGCGGCGACGGAAGCCGAGCCAGGCCCGCGCGGCGGGCGGCGATTCCGGGACGACCGGCGCCGACAACGGGGGAACCCCGGCCAAGGGCGCGCGCAAGCCCGGAGACAAGCCCGCCTCGAAGCAAGCCTCCGCCGGAGCCGCGCCCCGGCGCGCCGGCGAGGCGAAGGGCCCGGAGCCCGCTCCGGGAATGGGCGAGTCCTCTTCGGCCAAGCGCCGGCGGCGCCGGCGAAAGTCGGGCTCCGGCGGCGCCGCTTCCGGCGGCTCCCCTTCCGGGGATTCGCCCAACCAGTAGGCCACGCTCAGGGCGCGCGAACCGGCGGTCCATGTGACCCCGCCGCCCGCCTTGACAAGCCACCGCGGCCTTTCCAGAATAGCCCTGTGATTTCCGAGAAGTTCGAATCCTTGTCCGACGAGGCTCTCTTCGCCCTCGCCGACAAGATGGGCCTCGACCTGCCGCCCGGCCTCGATCGCGTATTCGTCACCGAGGAGATCCTCGGCGCCCTCGAGGAGGATTCGCGCGAGCGGCGCTCCTCGAGCGACGCCCCCTTCCACATCGAGGAAAAGAAGTTTTCGGGCTCGGAGCTCGACGATTTCGACGCCTGCCTCGACGCCGCGCCCTGCCTGGAGCGCAGCTACAACGAGACGATGATCCGGGCCATCGCCCGCGATCCTTCCTGGGCCTTCGCCTATTGGGACCTGGGCGAGGCCGAGCGTTCCGCCCTGCGCGCCTCCGAAGGAGCCTCGGGGCTCTTCCTCCGCGTCACCGAGATCGCCGAGGATGAGGGCCTCAAGCCCGACCATTTCGACATACCCGTCGCCGACGACGACAGCCAGTGGTACATCAACCTGCCGCGGTCCAAGGCCAGTTACCGCATCGAGCTCCGCGTCCGCGGCGAGGGCCGCTCCCGCGTGCTCGCGCGTTCGGGCGCCGTGGCGGTGCCGCGCCTCGCCCTCGACGAAGGGGCGGTCCGCGACCGGAAGACGCTTCTGCTCCTTTCGCTCTCGGGCCTCCACGCGCTCGACATCGAGCCGCAGGCGGAGTCCAACCCCCGGCGGATCCTTTCCGGACCGGACGAGGAATAGGAGCGCCCATGCACAAAGGCTATCTCGCCCTCGTCCTCAACGCGCACCTCCCCTTCGTCCGCCAGCCCGAGTATCCGCGCTTCCTCGAGGAGCGCTGGCTCTTCGAGGCCTGCGCCGAGACCTACCTGCCCCTCCTCCGCGTCTTCCGCCGCCTCGACGCCGACGGCGTGCCCTGGAAGCTGACCTTGAGCCTGTCGCCGACCCTTTGCGCGATGCTGGCCGACTCGCTGCTCGGCGAGCGCTTCCTCGCCTACCTCGACTCGCAGGCCGAACTCGCCGCGAAGGAAGTCGGCCGCGTCGGCGGCGATCCGGTCTTCGGGCCCCTCGCCCGGATGTACGCCGAGCTCTATCGCCAGGACCGCGAGGATTTCGAGGAATACTACGGGCGTGACATCCTCGGCGCCTTCGATTATTTCTACAAGAAGGGCCGGCTCGAGATCATCACCTCGGCGGCGACCCACGGCTTCCTCCCGATC
>DAINBW010000646.1:0-1848 GCA_036732745.1 Spirochaetales bacterium
CGGTCGAAGATCATCGCCACGATGATGGACTCCCGCGGCACCCTCTGGACCTCGGTCTACGGCAACGGGATCCACAGCCTCGACAGGCGCACGGGGGCCTGGAAACACTACCGCCATTCCGCCGCGGATCCGAAGAGCCTCGGGGACGACACCTGCAACTACCTCTACGAGGACTCGAAGGGCCGGATCTGGGTGGCGACCAACACCGGCCTCTCGCTCCTCGACGAGGACCGGCGCGGCTTCACCACCTACCTGAGCGAAAAGGGCAATCCCGACAGCCTCTCCTCCACGATCATCTACGGCCTGCTCGAGGATCCGCGCGGCAACCTCTGGATCGGAACCTACACGACGGGGCTCGACTATTGGGACCGGGCGACCGGCAAGTTCACCCATTACTCCTTCGACCCCAAGGACCCGGCCTCCCTTTCCGACAACCTCGTCAACACCCTGGCCTACGACGACAAGGGGCGGCTCTGGGTCGGCACCAACAACGGCCTCAACCGCTTCGAGGACGGCCGCTTCGTCCGATACCACTACGACCAGGCCAAGCGGGACGGCATCTCGAGCAACGCGATCCAGCGCCTCTTCCTCGACTCGAGGGGCGTGCTGTGGATCACGACGCGCGGCGGCGGCGTCAACCGTTACCGCCCGGAGACCGACGGCTTCGACCATTTCATGCGCAAGGACGGCCTTCCGAGCAACATCGCCTACTCGGTCCTCGAAGACCGCACGAGCGACCTCTGGTTCGTCACCCAGACCGGCATCGCGCGCTACGACCGCGAAACCGGCGCGCTGAGCCGCATCGCGCTCTACAAGGAGCTCGCGAACGCCTCCTACAACGCGGGTTCCTGCGAAGGCCGGAACGGCGAGCTCTACTTCGGCTCGATCGGCATCCTCGCGAGGTTCGAGCCGGAAAGCTACGAGAAGAACCTGCACGCGCCGCCGGTCTACGTGACCGCGTTCCGGGCCGCCAACCGCCACAAGCTGGAATCGCCGGTCTCCGCCGCCCCGGGCGGCAAGCCCATCCGGCTCGCCAACTTCGAGAACTCGGTGGAATTCACCTTCGCCGCCCTCGACTTCCGCGATCCCTCGGCCAACACCTTCGCCTACAAGCTCGAGGGCTTCGACAAGGATTGGACCTATTCCTCGAACCGCAGCTTCGCCTCCTACACGAACCTTCCCGGCGGGCGTTACGTCTTCCGGGTCAAGGCCGCGAACAACGACGAGGTCTGGAACGAGGAAGGAGCCGCGCTGGCCTTCGTCGTCGCGTCCTCGCCCTTCCTCTCGCCCCCGGTCCTCGCCCTCTATCTCCTGGCCATCCTGTTCTCCGGCTACGGCATCGCGAAGATCCGCTCGAACCGCATCCTCGCGGGCAAGGTGCGCGAGCTCACCGAGACGCAGTCCGCCCTCAAGGCGGCGAGCGCGGCCTCGCGGCGACTGGCGCTGGAGGCCGAGCAGGCGAACCGCGCCAAGAGCGACTTCGTCGCGATGATCAGCCACGAGATCCGCTCGCCCCTCGGCGGCGTCGTCAGCATGGCCGAACTCCTCGGCCGCACCAGTCTCGACGAAAAACAGGCGGAATGCGTGACGACGATCCGGCGGAGCGGCGAGACCCTCCTCGCCATCGTCAACGAGGTTCTGGACTTCTCCAAGATCGAGGCGGGCAGGATCGAGATCGAAAGCATTCCCTTCGACCCCCGCGAGCTCGTGGAACGCATCCGCGCCTCCTTCGCCTACAGCGCCTCCGCCAAGGGCGTCGCCCTCGTGGCCGAGGTCGATCCCGCGGTGCCCGACCGCCTCCTCGGCGACCCGCTCCGGCTCGGCCAGGTCCTGTCGAACCTCGTCGGC
>DAINBW010000647.1:0-1836 GCA_036732745.1 Spirochaetales bacterium
GCGGCGTCGTCGTGCTGCCCTGCGGCGCGGGCAAGACGGTCGTCGGCATGGCCGCGATGGCCGCCGTCGGCCGCAAGACCCTCATCGTCACGACGAACATCGCCGCGGTGCACCAGTGGATCGACGAGCTCCTCGACAAGACCGACGTGCCCGAGGAGTCGATCGGCGAGTACACGGGCGCGGAGAAGACGGTCCGGCCGATCACCGTCGCCACCTACCAGATCCTCACCTGGCGGCCGGACAAGGACGCCGACTTTCCCCACTTCGACCTCTTCCGCCGCGAGAACTGGGGGCTCATCGTCTACGACGAGGTCCACCTCCTGCCCGCGCCGGTCTTCCGCGTCGTCGCGGAGATCCAGGCCGTGCGGCGCCTCGGCCTGACCGCGACCCTGGTGCGCGAGGACGGCCGCGAGGAGGACGTGTTCAGCCTCATCGGTCCCAAGCGCTACGACGTGCCCTGGAAGGAGCTGGAGCGCAAGGGCTTCATCGCCGAGGCCTACTGCCGCGAGATCCGCATCCCCCTGCCGCCGCAGGAGGAGCTCCGCTACGCCGTCGCCGAGCCGCGCGAGAAGCACCGGCTGGCCGCGGAGAACACGGCGAAATTCGAGGCGGTGCGCGAGCTCGTGGAGAACCATCCCGACGACCTCGTCATGGTGATCGGCCAGTTCCTGGCCCAGCTCGGACGGCTCGCCAAGGAGCTCGACGCGCCCCTCATCACCGGCAAGACGCCGAATCCCGAGCGCGAGAAGATCTACGCGGACTTCCGCGCCGGCCGGGTGCGGGTCATCGTCGTGTCCAAGGTCGCCAATTTCGCCATCGACCTGCCCGACGCCTCCGTCGCGATCCAGGTTTCCGGCAGCTTCGGCTCGCGGCAGGAGGAGGCCCAGCGCCTCGGCCGCATATTGCGCCCCAAGGAGCGGAACTCGTACTTCTACTCCCTCGTGACGCGTTATACGGTCGAGGAAGAGTTCGCCTCGAACCGGCGGAAGTTCCTGACCGAGCAGGGCTACCGCTACCAGATCGAGGCCTGGGAATGAGCGAGCGGGCCGGGCACGGCCACGCGCACGGGGCCGGCCGCGCCTCCGGCCGGGCCCCCCGCGTGGACGAGGAGCTCTGGACGGCGACCCTCCTCGCCTCCGACACGGAGGCGCTGATCGGCGCGGCGCGCAACTACCTCGGCCCCGTGAAGACGCCCTACGACAAGCGCGAGCTCGTCCAGCGCCTGGCGGCCTTCCTGCGCCGGCCGGACGTCCGGGAGGGCGTCCTGGCCCTCCTCGATCCCCTGGACGCGCGCGTCCTCGGCAGCGTCCTCCTGGCAGGTCCCCTCCTCGAGGCGGAGCTCCGGGGCCTCTTCGCCGGCGAGCTGCCGCTCTTCGACCTGGGCATCCGCGTGGCCAACCTCCTGGACCGCCTCCTCCTGTTCCGCTTCGAATCGGGCGGGCGCCGCCTCCTCGCGGTGAATCCCCTCCTGGCGGGCGATCTCGCGGGTGCCGTCCTCGATCCCCTCCTCCTCTTCGGCGCGGAAGGCTCCTCGCTCGCCGTCCCGGCGCCCGGCGCCGAGCCGGACCCGGCCGCGGCCGGCGCGAACGCGGGGATGGCCGAGGCTTTGGCCGGCGCGGTGGACGCGGAGGCGGCGGTCGCCTTCTTCCTCTTCCTCGAGCACGCGCCCGGCAGCCTCAAGAAGGGCGGCGGCCTCATGAAGCGCGCGGCCGAACGCGCGGCCTCGCTCTTTCCCGGCCTGGCCGCGGGCGCCGCCGCGCGGGCGGCGAGCGGGGAGGGGGCGCGCTTCGACGCGATGGCGCGGGCCTTCGCCGCGGTCGGCGCCTTTGTCGGCGA
>DAINBW010000648.1:0-1812 GCA_036732745.1 Spirochaetales bacterium
TCGCCGCCTACCACGAACTCGCCTCGGGCGAGCTCGCCGCCGCCGCGGCCGTCGCCCTGCTCGCCCGCTCGGCCCTCGCCGGCCTGTACCGCGCGGCGCGGGTCGTGCCCGACCGTCGCTCGCGCCGCAACCTGCGCTTCCTCGGTGTCTTCTACTACGACCTCCGGCTCCGCGCCATCCGCCGCGAGGCCGCGCGCCCCCTCGCCCGCGCCGCCGGCGCGGCGGCCGCGTTGGCCGAACTCTACCTCCGCGGCCTCGGCCTCTTCCGGCTCTGGGAAGGCGGGCGCGAGGGTCGCCCGTCGCGGCGCGACCGGAGGGGCTGAAGCCGCCGGGCGCGGCTTCGTGGCCGTGGGGAGCCCGCCGTGAGTATATTGGTTCCATGAACACGAAGGACGGGATTCCCTCCGGCGCGGCGCGCGCCCGGCCGGTCGTCAAGGCCGCGGACGCGGCCAACCTTTGCTTCATCGAGCCGACGGAGGAGCTGAAGGCCCGGCTCGGACCCGAGCGCTTCGCCGTCCTCGCGGAAAGCGCGACCGAGCCGCCCTTCCGCAACGCCTACTGGAACAACCACGAGCCGGGCGTCTATCTCGACGCGATCGACGGGACCCCGCTCTTCGCCTCCCTGGCCAAGTACGATTCCGGCTCGGGCTGGCCGAGCTTCTGGGCACCCATCGATCCCGGCCGCCTCGAACTCGTGGAGGACCTCTCCTACGGCATGCGCCGCGTCGAGGTCAGGGCCAAGGCCTCGGGCGGCCATCTCGGCCATCTCTTCGAGGACGGCCCCGCCCCGACGGGCCTTCGCTATTGCGTCAACTCGGCCTCCCTGCGCTTCGTGCCGGCCGCGGAGCTCGCCGCGGAGGGCCTGGAAGGCCTCGCGGAGCTCTTCGAGCCCGGCTGAATAGGATGGGGAGAGGGAGCGACACGGCGCCCGGCCAAACCCGCCTTTCGCCCGCCCGACTCCCGCATAGAGCCCGCCTTGCGCCCGCATTCCGCCCGCCTTGCGCCCGCGCCGGGAAACCATTATCGTAATCGGTGATGATCGAACCCGGCGCCCTCGGCAAAAAAGTCGTATTCCTCTATCCGCCCCCCGTCCTCACGGAAGTCGTCGAGGAGCTCGCCCGCCGCGAGTTCGAGGTCTATCTCGTCCGCGACCACGACCGGCTCCGACAGGTCCTCGCCGACAATCCGGAAGCCATCGTCTTCATCAACCTGGACGACGGCCTCGAAGAGCCCGAATGGGAGGCCTACATCAAGGGCCTGCGGGCCGACGGGCGCACGGCGAACGTGGGCATCGGCCTTCTCACCCTGAACGAGAACAAGGGGCTTTCCGAAAAATACCTCATGGAGATCGGCGCCCCCTGCGGTTTCATCGTCCTCAAGATCGGCGCGGCCAAGACCATAGAAATCCTGGCCAAGACCCTTGAGGCGAACGAGGCCCGCGGCCGCCGGAAATTCGTGCGCGCCGTCTGCGCCCCCGGCACGGCCCAGGTCCTCGTGGAGGTGGAAGGCGCCAACCTCCGCGCCGACGTCAGCGACCTCTCCGTCGCCGGCCTGGCGCTCCAGTTCGAAGGTGGTCACAGCTTCAAGCCGGGCACCGTACTCCGGAACCTGTCCCTCACCGTGAAGGGCACCCGCATCCTGGCCAACGGCTTCGTCGCCGCCAAGCGGGCCGGCGAGGACCAGGCGACGCACGTCGTGATGTTCGACCCGAACTCCCTCGACGACGCCAAGCGGGAAAAATTGCGCACCCTGGTCTTCCGCGTCAACCAGCAGGCGATGGACAAGCTTCTCGCCAAGGGCTAACCCGCGTTT
>DAINBW010000649.1:0-1809 GCA_036732745.1 Spirochaetales bacterium
CAAGGCCATACGGCGAGGCAAATCAGCCTACGGCTCCGCGCCCACGACGGTGAGCCCCGACATGGGGGCCGCCCGCCTCCTCGAACTCGCGAAAGGAGTCGTCCATGAATAAGCATCTCGATCTCGGAGTCGAGGTCGCCGCGGCCCTGGCCGCCGGCCGACCCGTCGTCGCCCTCGAGTCGACCATCATCTCCCACGGCATGCCCTATCCGCAGAACGTGGAGACCGCCCTTCGCGTCGAGGCCGCCGTCCGCGAGGCCGGCGCCGTCCCCGCGACCATCGCCATCCTCGGCGGCCGCCTCAAGGCCGGCCTGGACGAGGGCCAGATCCGCACCCTCGGCATCCGCGGCCGCGACGTCGTCAAGGCGAGCCGCCGCGACCTTCCCCGCCTCGTGGCGAGCTACGGCACCGAGGCGCCCGTGGACGGCGCGACCACCGTCGCGGCCACGATGATCGTCGCCGCCCTCGCCGGCATCAAGGTCTTCGCGACCGGCGGCATCGGCGGCGTGCACCGCGGCGCCGAAAAGAGCCTCGACATCTCCGCCGACCTCGAGGAGCTCGCGATGACCGAGGTCGCCGTCGTCTGCGCCGGCGCCAAGTCCATCCTCGACCTTCCCAAGACCCTCGAGTACCTCGAGACCAAGGGCGTCCCGGTCATCGGCTTCGGCACCGACGAGTTCCCCGCCTTCTACACCCCCCGCTCCGGCCTCCGCCTGGAGGAGCGCTCCGACGACCCCGCGGAGCTCGCCCGCCGCCTCAAGGCCAAGTGGGAGCTCGGGCTCCGGGGCGGTGTCGTGGTCGCCAATCCCGTCCCCGAGTCCGAGGCGATGGATCCCGCCGCGATCGACGCGGCCATCGCGCGCGCCTTGGCCGAGGCCGAGGCCGCCGGCGTCAAGGGCAAGGAAGTGACGCCCTTCCTCCTCGCCAAGGTGAAGGAACTCACCGGCGGCGAAAGCCTCGAGTCGAACATCGCCCTCGTCCTCAACAACGCCCGCCTCGCCGCGCGCATCGCCGCGGCCTACTCCAAGCTCTAAAGCACCGATGGGGGAGGGCCACCCGCCCTCCCGAAGCGATCGCCCGAAACCCGCGAGGGTTCGGGCGCGTCGCCGCGCGGACCCGCGCGGTCCCTTGCGGTGCGCGAAGCGCCGCCGCGCCGCGCTGCACCGAGCCGCGCCGAGGCGCCGAAGCGAAGCGCCGCACTGCGCCGCTTCAGCGTTGACAATAATGGGCGTTTTGTCTATGTTTACACCAACGCTTGGACGGTTCGCCGCCGAGACGCGAGGTGCAGCATGAACGTTTCCGCCGAAGCTTCCCCGGGGATCGGGGCGCCTTCGCCCTTGATAGAAGTCTCTTCCGTCACCTTTACCTACCCCGAATCAACCAAACCGGCCGTCGACAACGTCTCGCTCGCCGTGGCGCCGGGCGAGTATCTCGCCATCCTCGGCGCGAACGGCTCCGGCAAGTCGAGCCTCCTCCGCCTCCTGAACGGCCAGCGCGTTCCGGACTTGGGGAGGGTGCGCGTCGCGGGCCTCGACGCCGCCGACCCGGCCAATGCCCACGCCGTCCGCGGCGCCCTCACCCTCGTCTTCCAGTCGCCGCCCGACCAGATCGTCTCCAGCGTGGTCGAGGAGGACGTCGCCTTCGGTCCCGAGAACCTCGGCCTCCCGCGCGACGAGATCGAGCGCCGCGTGGAGGAGGCCCTCGCGGCCGCGGGCCTGGCCGAGGAGCGCCGCCGCCCGACCCATTCCCTCTCCGCCGGCCAGCAGCAGCGCCTCGCGCTCGCGGGCGCCCTCGCGATGCGCCCCGCCT
>DAINBW010000650.1:0-1800 GCA_036732745.1 Spirochaetales bacterium
CGCGAGGATCTTGATCAGCGTGGATTTCCCCGCGCCGTTTGGCCCGAGAAGGGCGAAGCGCGAGCCCCCCGGAACCTCCAGGTCGACGCCCCGCAGGGCCTTCGTCCCGTTCGGGTAGCTCCGCTCGGCTCCCCGGACCACGATCATCCTTCCTTCCATTCGTACCTCCTGTAAGCTTGGCCAGAGGATACGAAGGGAGGATGGGGGTGGTGCGCTACTGGAGGGTTTTTTTATTCTTTCGGTGGTCCCGCCGGGCCGATCCGGGCCACGATCCGACGGAGAATGGGGCCGATGGCGGACGAACCGCGCATCGGCCCGGCTCCGGCTATCCCCGCGTCGCCTTCGTCCACTGCCGGCAGACGTGGCGGCGGTCAAAGCCTATGGCGGCGTAGAAATCCTGGCCGCTCCCCACGTAGGCCCCGCGGGCGCCGAGGGCGAGGAGGCGATTGAGGCCTTCGCGGATGACCGCGCGCCCAAGGCCCTTCCTCCGGTGCTCGGGCACCGTGCAGACGGGTTCGAAGACGCCAAAATGGTTTCGCGCATCGTGCCAGACGATGCAGCCGCTCGCGTAGCCGCCGTCCGGAGTTTCCACGACAAGGTCGAGTTCGGGGTGGTAGTCGGGGGCGGCCTGCGTGAGGGCGTACTCCTCCGGCGTGGACCACTCGGCGGGATCGACGTGGTTGAAGCCCCGGCCCAGGGCCTCGCAACGGAGGTCCAGGCGGCTGCCGGAATCGGCCATCGAGCGGAGGCGGAAGCCCGGCCCGAGGAGGGGCCGCTCGGCCCCCGCTATCGCGATCTCGGAAAAGCGGCCGGATTTTTCGGGGCGGGCGTAGCCCCGCGCCGCCAGGGCCGCGACCAAGGCCTCGTCGTGGTCATAGGCCTCCAGCCGCAGCATCCCGTCCGCCGGATCCGCCAGGCTCCGCTCGGCCTCGGACAAGATCCCGTCGAGGAGGAGGTCGGCCTCGGGCAGGCGCTGGATCCAGGCCTCGCCGTTGGGTTTCGGTTGCTCGGTGTTGAGGACCGCGAGAATGCGGCCGGCGCCGTCTTCCCAGATCCGTACGGAGTCTTCGAAGTGCCGGCGGTTCGCCTCCCGGTCGCCCTTCCACATCGAAGGGTGGTAACGGCCCCAGTTCCAGCGCTCCAGGCCCCAGTTGACGGGCCGGCCGAAGGCGAAAAAGGCGGTCTGGAGAAAATCCCTGACGCGGAAGAAATCCGCCGGGGCATTGTAGGTTCTCATCGTCGCTCGCATGATGTCTTTCCTGGTAACAAGACGCGCGGGCGATCGATTCCCCGTACTGGGCCCGCTGACGAAATCCGGCCGGGAAGGCCGCGATACCTGCTCGAGATCGATGGGCGAGAGCCGACCCGGGACGGCGCGGTCAAGGCGCAGCTTTCATGAGGCTGTCGGACTGTCTCGCTGCATCGGCTTACAGTATCATCGTTCTCGTGGTCCTTGCGGGGAATCCCCTTCATCATGGAGGCTCTCCCGCGTCGGGTCAAGCGATCCGGCTGGTAGAGTTTCGCTATAGGCGAGAATTCCGTGGCGAGGGAGCCGGAGTCGGCGGTACGCTGTGGCGACGATCCCCCTCCGCCGTCGCCTCATCGCGCCTCGGGAGGGCGACCGGCATTTTCCCGCGAGTGAGGAGCGACGATGGACTTCGAGTTGCGCGATTTCTCCGAGAGCGATACGGCCGCCGCCGTCCGGCTTTTCCAGGACAACTACCGGGCCGAGCGCGCCGCCGTGCCGGTTCTGCCCGCCCGGGCCGGCGTCGACGGCGAATGGATCGCCGGGAGGATCGG
>DAINBW010000651.1:0-1800 GCA_036732745.1 Spirochaetales bacterium
GAGGGCGGCGTCCTGCGCAATCTCGGGGCGGCCCGTTGCCGCGCCCTCTTCGTTTCGGAAAAGCTCGCGCGGCGGCTCCCCGGCCTCGAAGCTTTCCGCTCCGGCGCCGGGCTCGACCTCGTCGTAGACTTCGACCTCGCTCCCGGCTCCGGGGCGGCGGCGGCTGCAGGTGCGGCGGGCGCGGCAAGCGCGGGTGCGGCGGGCGCGGCCAGTGCGGCTACGGCGGTGGGCAATCGCGGCGGGCTCGCCGCGGGACGGCTCTCCTGGGCCGAGGTCGCGGCGACCCCCGCCTCCTCCCTCCTTCCCAAGCCCGGCGAGATCGGCGCCACGGCCACGGCCGTCGTCTTCTTCACCTCGGGGACGACCGGCATCGCCAAGGGCATCACCCTCAACCACGGCGCCGTCATCGCCAACGTGAACGCCTCGCGCATGTCCCTCCTCGTCACCGAGGAGGATGTCTTCATCGCGATGCTGCCCCTCCACCATACCTACGCGACGACCTGTTCCTTCCTCTCCGGCGTCGAAGCGGGCTCCACCGTCGTCGTCGTCGACCGCATCGCCCCCTCGGCCGTGCTCCGCGCCGTGCGCGAGGGCGGCGTCACCTTCCTCATCGGGGTGCCCCTCCTCTTCGACAAGGTGCGCGCCGGCATCGAGGCCGAGCTCGCCAAGCTGCCCGGACCCCTGCCGGGCCTCCTCGGGGGCGCCCTGGCCTTCTCACGCTTCATGACCCTGCGGCTCGGGCTTCCGATAGGCCGGCTCCTCTTCAGGGCGGTCCGCGCCAAGGCCAGCCTCGGCTCCGTCCGGCTCGCGGTCTCCGGCGGCGGTCCCCTCGCGCCGGCGACGGCCGATTTCTTCGACGCCCTCGGCATCAATCTCGTGCAGGGCTACGGCATGAGCGAAAACGGGCCCCTCATCTCCGTCAACCTTCCCGAACGCAAGGACAACCGCTCCGTCGGCTTCCCGGTCAAGCGCACCGACTTGCGGATTTTCGATCCGGGTCCCGACGGGATCGGCGAGATCCAGGTCCGCAGCCCTTCGCTCATGGACGGCTATCTCGACAATCCCGAGGCGACCGCCGAGGCCTTCACCGCCGACGGCTGGCTCAAGACGGGCGACCTCGGCCGCGTCGACCGACGCGGCTTCCTTTTCATCACCGGCCGCCGGAAGAGCCTCATCGTCACGGAGGGCGGCAAGAACGTCTATCCGGAGGAGGTCGAGGGCCGCTTCGAGGGCGCTCCCTGGATCAAGGAAGTCCTCGTCGTCGGCCGTCCCGCCCGCTCGGGCCATCCCGGCGAGGAGGTCGTCGCGGTCTTCGTGCCCGACTACGAGGCCGTCGAGCTCGCCCATCCCGGCCGTTCCGGCGACGCCTCCTTCGTCGCGGGCCTCCTCCGCGAGGAGCTTTTCCGCGTCAACAAGACCCTGCCCGCCTACATGAAGCCCTGCGATTTCCTCGTGAAGCCAACGGAGTTCGAGAAGACGAGCACGCGGAAGATCAAGCGCTTCCTCTACCAGGAATACGCCCGCCGCCCCTCCTGAAGCTCCGCCCGCCCTTCCCGGCGGGCAAAGGAACGCGAAAAGGCCCGGCCGCGCGGCAAAGCGCTCCGGGCCTTTTTTGTCGGCGGAAGGCCGGTCAGATCTTCGCGGCCAGCTCCAGCGCGTACTGGGGCAGGGCGAAGGCGGCGCGATGGATCGCCTCGTTGTAGTAGCTCGTAGGGATGCCGCGGCGCCGCCAGGCTTCGGCCTCCGGGCCATCCTCCGGTTCGTAGCGCGTGGAGGCGAAGCCGAGGAGGAGCTCGCCGG
>DAINBW010000652.1:0-1797 GCA_036732745.1 Spirochaetales bacterium
GCATGTTGAGCACGGCGGCCTCGTTGAAGTTCTTCCAGGCCTCCGACTTCTTCTGGAGCCCTTCCGCTTCCGCCAGCAGCTTCTTCTTGATGACCTCGGCCTCGGCCTCGCCGATGGCGAGGACTTTCGCGGCCTCGGCGCGGCCGATCTTCTCGATCTTCGCGGCCTCGCCGGCGCCCTCGTACTCGAGTTCTTTCTGCGTGGCCTCGGCCTTGATGATCGTGGCCTGCTTCTGTCCCTCGGCCTGCAGGATCGCGGCCTGGCGCCCGGCTTCGGCCGGCTTCACCACGGTGGCCTGCAGCTCCTTCTCCTTGCGCAGCGCCTCCTGCTCCTGGACCAGCACCTCCTGGGCCTTGCGGACCTGGTCGATGCGCGTTTCCTGCTCGGTCACCTTCTGCTTGGCGATGGCGGTGGCGAGCGGCCCGGCCTGCCCGGCCTCGGCCTGCTTGCTCTGGACCGCGGCGCTGAACTCCGCCTGCTTCGTCTCCTTGTCGCGCAGCGACTGCGCGATGGTCACGTCCGCCTCGTACCGCTTGGTCTTCCCTTCCTGATCGGCGTTCGCCGACTGGATCATCGCGTCGCGCTGCGCCAGCGCCTCGCCGATCACGGCGTCGCGCTTGACCTCGGCCGTCCGCTTTTTCCCGAGGGCGTCGAGGTAGCCCTCTTCGTCGCTGATCTGCTGGATGGTGAGGATGTCGATGTTGACACCCATCTTCTTGAGGTCGACGGCGGCCTCGTCGGTCATCTTCTGGGCGAAGGCCTGGCGATCGGCGTTGATCTCCTCGACGGTGAGCGTGCCGAGGATGGCCCGGAGATGGCCCTCGAGGGTCTGGAAGATGACCCCCTTGATCTGCTCCACGCTCATGCCGAGGAACCGTTCCGCGGCCGAGCGCAGCGACATGTCGTCGCCGGCGATCTTGACGTTGGCGACCGCCTCGACGGTGACCGGCACCCCTTCCTTGGTGTAGGCGCGCTGGATCTTCAACGGGATGGAGATGACGTTGAGCGACAGGTAGGCGACCTGCTCGAGCACCGGGAGCCGCAGCCCGGCGCCGCCCCGCACCACCCGGAACCCGACGCTGGTGCGGGCGCCCTTTTCGTCGACGAGCGTCTGCTTCCGCCCGTAGAAGATCGCGACCTGCGAGGGCGGGACCTTGATGTAGTTGCGGGCGAAGAGCGCCATCGCCGCGAAGATCCCGAGAAGCCCCAGCAGGATCGCGAGCGCGATGGTGACCGCCGAAAACCCGCCGACGAGGCTGCTCATGACGCTCCTCCCGGAGCTCGCGAACTCGCGCGCTCCACGATGATCGAATCTCCCAGCAACGCCGTGACGACGACCACCGATCCCGCCGCGATGGCGCCGCCGTCCTTTGACCGCGCGATCTGCGTCGTCCGTTCTCCGCCGTACTCGAGTGTGACCTGTCCCATGCCGCCCCGCGGGATGCCGACGGTGACCTCCGCCGTCTTGCCGATGAGGCCCGCCATGTGGATCTCGCTCGAGGCCTGCTGGGAGTACAGGATCTTCGCGAACTGGTACACGAGCCCCGACATCGCGATGCCCGCGACGACGCCGCAGCCTGCGGCCGCCGGATGCGAAAGCTCGTAGTAGCGGGCGACGACGCCCCCGACGCCGAACGCGGTCAGGAACGACGCCATGATGCGGGCGCTGAAGATGCTCGGGCCGCCCTCGTGGCCGAAGTCGCCGTGGTCGGCGTCGCCGACGTGGATCTCGTGGTCGCCGCCGAAGATCTCGCCGACGAACAGCATCACGATCAGGAAGAGAAACCCGAACGCTCC
>DAINBW010000653.1:0-1790 GCA_036732745.1 Spirochaetales bacterium
GGAGCCGCCGGGGCGGCCGCCGGCCGGGGCGGTTCCGGCGCGGCGCTGGACGGCGCAGCCGGCCAGGGCCGGGCGCGCGGCTGCGCGGCCTGCGACGCCTGCGCCCCGTCGGAGGCCTCCGCCTCCGCGACCCAGGCGGAGGAAGACCTCACGACGGAGGCCTACAAGCTCCTGTCCTGCGTAAAGCGCACGGGCGAGCGCTTCGGGGCCGGCCATGTCGCCGACGTGCTCATCGGCTCCAAGGGCGAACGCGTCCTCGAACTCGGCCACGACCAGCTTTCCACCTACGGCATCGGGCGCGAGTGGACGAGGTCGCAGTGGATCGACCTGGCGCGCCAGCTGACGAGGAAGGGCTTTCTCCTCCGCGAGGAGGAGTACGGGGTCTTGAGCCTGGCGCCCGCCGCCTACGAGGCCTTCAAGGAGCGCTCGCCCATCGCCGGGACGCGGCCGCCGCGCGGGAAAAAGGAGCGCGCGCCCGCCCCGGCCGGCACCGCCAAGGGCGCCGAGGCGATGGCCCTGGGACCGGGGGGAGAAGGCCTCGCCGCCGCCCTCCGCTCGCTCCGGAAGCGCCTGGCCGAGGAAGGCGGCGTCCCTCCCTACGTCGTCTTCGCGGACCGCACCCTCTACGACCTCGTGGCCCGCCGCCCGCGGGACGAGGCGCAACTCCTCGAGGTCTTCGGCATGGGCGCGGTCAAGGCGGGCCGCTACGGCGCGGCCATCGTGGCGGCGATCGCCGCGGCGGGAACCGCGGAGTAGCGGCGACGCGGCGACGTAGCGGTGCGGCGGCGCGGAGTAGCGGCGGCGCGGGGGGCAAGTAATAAAATATTAATGCGCTTGCCGGGCCGGCGCTTCCCCCCCGCTTGAGGTTTCCACGCGATCCCCGCCCGTAGTATACTCCGCGCCCATGGATCGACTACGGCATAAAATCATCCTGAACCCGACGGCGGGCAAGGGCAAGGCCGGCGAACGCCTGGCCGAGATACGGGCACGGCTCGCCGCGAGCGGGCTCGACTTCGACATCGCGGAGACGAAGGGCGTCTGGCACGCCGCGGAGCTCGCGCGCGACGCCGGCCGCGAGGGCTACGGCGCCGTCGTGGCCGCGGGCGGCGACGGCACGGTCAACGAGGTCGTGAACGGCCTCATGCTGGCCCGCGAGCGCGGCGAGGAGCCGCCGGCGATGGGCGTCCTGAGCGTGGGCCGCGGCAACGATTTCTCCTACGGCGCCGACGTCCCCGCCTCCCTCGCCGACTGCGTGGAGGCCCTCGTCCGCGGCCGGCGGCGCCCGATGGACGTGGGCCGCGTCACGGGCGGCGACTATCCGAAGGGCCGCCACTTCGCCAACGGCGTCGGCATCGGCTTCGACACCATCGTCGGCCTCGAGGCCGCCAAGATGAAACGGGTCCACGGCGCCATGGCCTACGTCCTCGGCGCGGCCAAGACCTTCGTCATGTACCCGGAGGCGCCCGCCCTCCGGATCGACCACGACGGCGGCCGCTTCGAACAGCGCAGCCACATGGTCTCCATCATGAACGGCAAGCGCCTCGGCGGCGTCTTCTTCATGACGCCGGAGGCCAAGAACCACGACGGCCTCCTCGACCTCTGCATGACGGAGCGGCTCACCCGGCGCCAGATCGCCGCCCTCATCCCCCTCTACACCAAGGGCGAACAGGCCAGGCACCCCCTCGTCAAGACCGCGCGCTCGGCGCGTTATGCGATCGCGGCGCCGGCGGGCGGCCTCGTCGTCCACGCCGACGGCGAGACGATCTGCGTGAACGGCGCGGAGCTCCTCG
>DAINBW010000654.1:0-1789 GCA_036732745.1 Spirochaetales bacterium
CGAGGAGAGACTCGCGCGCACGGAGCCGAAGTTGGCGATCAGCGCGAGGAGCCGCTCGCCGGAAATCGGCGCGTCGGACGCGGCGGTTCCGGCGGAGATGGCCCGGGTCTTGCCGGCGGCTTCTCCCGCCTCCTCCAGCGTGACGAAGAGCTCGAAGCCCTTGGCCGACTCGGCGAGGGAAGCCCGCGCGGCCTCGCTTTCGAAGGCGATGAGCGCTTCGACGGCGCGCGTGTACGCGTTGAAGGATTCGGTCGGCGAAAGTTCCTTGGCCGGCACCTTTGTCCGGGTATCGGCCAGGAGCTCCACCGATTCCCGGACCCGGCCGCCGTCGGCGACGCGGGCGGGGGCGGCGAGCCTTTGCCAGCCAGCGTAGGCTTCGGAGGTTTCCTGGCCGAGCCGGGCGTAATCCTCCGGGGCTGCGCCGCCCTGGAGGATGACGTTGGCGACGCCGCGTTCGCGCTGGACGGCGGCTACGAGGCGGCTCGAGGCCTCGATGGCCTCGGCGGCCCTGACGCCCTTGCGCGTCTCCTCGAGGCCCGAGGCGAGGCCCGAAAGGAAGAGCAGGCCGAAGACCGCGGACACGAGGAGCGGAGCTCCGACAAGGAGAGAAAGCTTGGTCGTCAGTTTCATGGCAGCCTCCCGATGAGTCCCGCGGCGAGGGCCGCGTAGGCGATGGCGACGAGGGTGAAGGCGGCGGCGGGGCCCGCGGGACCCCGCTTCGGCCTGGCTTCCGGCGCGCCGGTGAAGGGTGTCTCCGGCGCGTCCCACACGGCGAGCATCAGGGCGTCCGCGTCGGCGAAGAGGGTGGCGGGCTTGAGCCGGCCGCGATACTCGATGATGCGGTCGTAATAGACGAAGGCGCGCGCGACGATGGAGCCGAAGCGGCCGGGAATCCGGAGCCCCGGCCGGATGGAGGCCTTGGAAATGTAGATGAGGCCTTCGAAGGTGACGGCCTTGTCGAGGCCCTCGAGGAGGGCGGTTTCGGTGACGACGAGGGGTCCGGCGCGCCAGAGCACCTTGCCGAGGGGTACGAGGAGATTGGCGGCGACGATGCCGAGGGAAACGAGGAAGGTCGCGGTGAGGGACACCTTCTTCCCCGAGAGGAGGGCCACGCCGAGGAAGGCGGCGAAGAGGGCGGCCTTCAAGGGAAGCGATGGCTGAAACAGGAAGGCGAAGGAGGCGAGGAGTCCGGCCGCGGCGAGGATCCAGGGGGCGAACATCGCGTCGTACCGGGCCGCCCGCGCGGCGCGGGCCAGGCGGGCCGCGTCGCGGCGCGCGGCGCGGGCCGAGGGCGCGGCGCCGGCGGCGGGATTCGGATCAGGCATCTGGCCTCCCCGAAGCGCGCGCGTACCATTTCGAGGTCTCGGCGAAGCGCTCGGCGAAGAGGCCGAGGAGGGCGCCGGTGACGAGGCCCATGCCGAGGAAGACCGGCGCGATGAGCCGCGCGGCCTGCCCGAAGACGACCGCCTCCGCAAGGAGGACCTGCACCGCGTTGGAGGCGACGGCGCCGAGGACGGAAACGCCGACGGCGCCGATCCGCCGTCCGCCGGCGCGCTTCGCGCCCCACATGACGAGGGCCGCGACGAGGGTTCCGGCCAGGGAAAAGAGGGCGATGTAGGAAAACAGCGAGCCCGAGATCACGCTCATGCCCACGACCTTGACGAGGGCGAGGGTGAGGAACCACGGCAGGGGAAGGAGGTCCGCCGCGAGGAGGATCGGGAGGTTGGCGATGCCGAGCCGCATGAAGGGCAGGGGCTTCGGGATCATGTACTCGATCGCGGAGAGGAAA
>DAINBW010000655.1:0-1782 GCA_036732745.1 Spirochaetales bacterium
GGCGCGGCGGAGGCCGGCCGCCCGGGTCGCGCCGGCGGCAAGGGTCGCGCCGGCCGCCCGGGTCGCGCCGGCGGCAAGGGTCGCGCCGGCGCCGGCGGGATCGGCGGCGAGAGCCGCGCCGGCGGCCGCGCCGGAACCGGCGTGTCGGCCGGCTCCGCGCTTGCCCGCCGCCTGGGCCGCGGCGAAGCGGGCCGCGGCGGAGGCCTCGACGAGGGCCGTGGCGAGATGGACCGGCAGCGACCAGAGGAGGCGCCACGCGGTGCCGGCTTCCGTGAAGGCGAGGAAGTAAGCGAGGTTCTCCGCGGCAGCGAAGACCGCCACGGCGACGAGGCCGAAGGAGGCGCCTTCTGCCGCCGCCGCGGCCGCCTTGCGGCGCGGTCGGGGCTCGGAAGTGAGCGGCGGCTGGCCGCCGGCCTGGGTCGGGGCGGCGGTGCGGGCAGGGGCGGCTAACGCGGCAAGGGGGGCGGCTCCGGCAAGCGCAGCGGCGCTGCTGCCGGCAAAATGAGCGGCGCCGGCGCGGGGCCAGGCCGGGGGGCCGAAGGCCCGGAGCAGCGCGGCGGCCAGGATGAGGGCGAGCTTGGCCACCTCCTCGAGGAAGGCGTTGGCCGCGAGCAGGGCCGTGGGAGGGAGGCTGGGCGGGGCGTGGGCGGCCAGGAGGCCCTCGGCGGCGGCGAGCGCGAAGTAGAGGAGCAGTCCCGCCGCGACGGCGGCCAGGGCCTGGAGCGCGGGCCGCCGGCCGGCCCGGAAGAGCTGCTTCACTTGAGGCCCCCGAGTTCGCGCCAGCGGCGCTTCAGGGCGGCGGCGTAAGCTTCTTCGCGCGGCGCGATGCCCGACGCCAGGTGGAAGGAGGCGAAATAGCGGCGCTCATAGGCGCGCAGTTCGCCCAGGGAAAGCTCGTTCGTCGCCTCGATCTCCTCGCGGGTGCGCTCCGCGAGGACCTTGGAGAAGCGGGCGCGATAGTCGACGAGGGGGCTCGGGGCCAGGCTTTCCGTGGCGCTCTCCCAGCCGGTCGGCCGCCCGGCGAGGCCGGGGGGCTCGTTGCGTTCGGCTCGTCCGGCGTCGCGGCCGGCGGGATCCTTGCCGCCCGGGCCGGCGGGATCGGGCACCGCGACGCGGCCGCCCGCCCCCTCGGCCGCCGCCTCGTCCTCCGGAGACGACGCGTCGAGCCGCGAACCCTCGAGGAGGGCTTCCTTCGCGGCGCCGAGCCGCATGCCGAAGGCCTCGGTCTCCGGCGTCGCCTCCTCCTCGGCCGTACCGAGGCGCGGCGCGGAGCCGGCCCCCGCCTCCGCCTGCCGCTCGCGGCTCCGGAGGAGGGCCGCGGGATCCGCTTCGCCGGGAGCGCCGAAGACGGACTCATCCAGTCGGCGCCCGGCCTCGGCGGCGTCCGGGCCCGCGTAGCCGGCGAGGGGCCGGCCGACGAGGACCAGCGCCGCGATCTGGAAGGCCAGGAAGGCGCATGCCGCGGCGACGTACAGCGGGCAGAGGCCCGGGGACGACCTCGGGCGAGGCGGACGCCTTTCGAGCGCCATAGCGGCGCAACGCTCCGCGACCCGGGCCGCGAGCAGCTCCCGCGCGGGGCCGGGAGGGGCCTCGAGCCAGGCCTCGACGGCCATCGCCTCGTCCGAAGCGCGGAGCGCCGCGACGAGGGCCCCCTCGCGGGTCGGCCAGGCGAGGAAGGCGGGCAGGGCCGAGGCGAGGGCGAAGGCGAGGATCGGCGCCGCGCGGGCGGAAGCGCCGAGAACAAGGAAGGCGGCGTTGCCGAGCGACCAAGCGAGAAGGGCG
>DAINBW010000656.1:0-1753 GCA_036732745.1 Spirochaetales bacterium
GGGGCCGGAGCCCGCGAGGCTTCCGGCCTTGATGCCTTGATCCTCCGCCAGGCGGCGCGCCCGCGGACTCACGCCCCGAACCGTGAAATCGTTTACATTTTCGGGCGGCATCGAAACCGAAGCGGGGCTCGTCTCGTTTTTCGCGGCGTCGGAAGCCTTCGCGACAGACGTTTCGGCCGCGGCCGGCGCCGCGCCGACGGCGGAGCGCCAATCCTCGCCCGCCTCGCCGATGACGGCGATGGCCTCGAGCACGGGCACGTCGTCGCCCGCCCCCCGCAAGATCTTCAGAAGAATTCCCGCCCTGCCGGCGCTCACGTCGAAGCTGGCCTTGTCGGCCTCGACCTCGCAAACCGGATCCCCGGCGCCCAGACGGGCGCCCTCTTCCGCCTTCCAACGGACGATGACACAGGATTCCACGGTATTGCCCTGCCTGGGCATGATCAGCACTTCCGCCATCGGAACCTCCGATTCCTTGCCGCCTCGGTCCCCGGAACCCCGTCCGGGGGAGGCCGTAGTTGGGCGCCGCCGGCGCCTAGACGATCGTGAGCCGCAAGGAGGTCTCGGCGAGTTCGCGCCGGGCGGCCTCCCCGAGTCCCTCATCCGTAATAACGCCGTCAACCCGCTCGAGCGGGAGCACGGTGACAAAACCCGATTTGCCGTATTTCGAGGAATCCGCGAGCAGCCAGGTCTCCTCGGCGCGCTCCCGCATCGCCATGACCACTTCGCCGCCGTCCACGAGCTGGGTCGTCATGCCCCGACGGAGGGAGAAACCGTCGGTGCCCACGAAGGCCAGGCGCACGTTGAGCCCGGCGACGGTCCGGAGGGCGATGGGACCGACCATGGATTCCGTCTCGCGACGGAACTCGCCGCCGGTCATCGTGATCTGGAGGTTGGGATTGAGCCGGGCGTGGGAGAAGACAAGGGTCGAATTCGTGACGATCTGGACGCCGCGCTTGCCGAGCAGGTAGCGGACCACGAGAGCCGTCGTAGTGCCGGCTTCGATCATGATCCGGTCGCCGTCGCGCACGAGCTCGGCCGCGGCCCGGGCGATGCGCTTCTTCTCCTCCACCATGAGCTCCTGCCGCTCGATGATGCTCGGATGCATCGCCGGATAGGCGCCGCCCCTCGTCCTGACAAGGTAGCCCTTTTCCTCCAGCTCCTTGAGGTCGGAGCGAATCGTCACCTCGGAGACCCCGAGTTCCCGCGCCAGGTTGACGACCGAGGATGAGCCGCTCTCGGAGAGATTCTTGAGGATTGCCCGTTCCCGCTCGCCCAACTCTTCGATCAATGCCGATTCCTTTCGATTGTCTTTCGTTTCAGCTTCGATAGTAGAACAATATCGCTTCGTTTGCAAGTAATAAAAAGAAAACCCGAAAGTTCCGCGAAATCGGAACCTTCGGGTTAGCGGGCGCGGCGGTGAATGCCGACTCAGGTCCCCGCCGCTGGGGGCGGGGTGGCGGCGGGAACGAGCTCGCGCGCCACGGCGTCAAAGGGCCGTCCGAGGAGCCGACGCGCCGCCGCGCCGCCCTCCCCCTCGAGCTCGACCACCTTGCCGCCGCGGACCACGATGCGGAGCTCGGGCGAGTCGCTGACGAGGTAGCTGAAGTCCGGGGTGGCGCCGTAGGTCCAGGCCCAGCTGGCGAGCCGCTCCCGGGCGGCGGCGGCGAGGGCGGCCGCGGCGGGATGGGCGGCCAGGAAGGCCGCGGCGTCGCTGGCCGGCTGGCCGTCCCCGAGCCCGGCCTCAAGGACGGCG
>DAINBW010000657.1:0-1753 GCA_036732745.1 Spirochaetales bacterium
CGAACCGGCTCCGGCCCCCCGCGGCCCGCTCACCAACAACGAGGTGTTGCGCCGCGTCCGCATCGCCCTCGAGCTCAAGGACGAGGACATCATGGCCATCATGAAGCTGGCCGACGTCGAGGTCTCCCGGGCCGAGGTCAACGCCCTCTTCCGCAAGAAGGGCCACGACAACTACCGCGACTGCGGCGACCAGTTCCTCCGCAACTTCCTCGTCGGCCTCACGAAAAAGTACCGGGTCTAGCCGCGCCCCCGGCGCGCGCCCCGCATACAGGGTGGCGCCGGACCGCGGAGACGCGGTATCATGGGCTCGCCCGCCTTCGCGGGGCCGCCGGAACCTCTCCGCGAACCTCGCCGCCCCGGCTCGAAGGCGCGGCCCGGAGGTTGCCCGTGCGAAACCGCCTCGATGCCCTGTCCGAAGCGGAAACCCTCGTCCTCGCCCGCGTCAGGATGGCCGTTGCCGCCCGCCTCGTCTCGCTCGCCGGCGCGGCCGTCCCCGAACTCGATCCGTTATCGCGCCGCAAGCCCTTTGTCCTCGCCCTGGCGGCGCCGCGCGTCCCACGCGCCTACGTCCGCTCCGATGGCCGGAGCCTTGCGGCCTTCACGGGCGGCGAACGGCCGGCCGGCCGGGTATCCCTGACGCTGCGTTTCGCGAGCCCTCGCGCGGCGGCCCGAGTCCTCTCAGGCGGGGGCGGCGCTCCCTTTCCCCTTTTTTCGGGCGGCGGCTGCTTCGCCGCGCTCGCCTTCTTCCGCGCCGCGGCCGTCCGGGCGCCCGCCCTCCTTGCCGACCCCGCGGTCGAACCCGCCCTGCGCGCGCGGCTCCTGGCCGCGGCCGCCCTCGCCGGCCTCTGTGAAGCGGCGGGCGATCCCGCCCTGGCGGAACGCCTCTCCCACGTCCCCGAAGGCGCCGTCGCCGTTCTCGCGCCGGGCGCCTTCGAGTTCGGCGTGGAAAAGCGCGGCGGCATCTTGCGTTTCCTCGACGCGGTCCCCCGAGCCCCCGAGGCCCGCCTCGAGTTCCGCGACGCCGCCTCCGCGATCGCCGTCTTTACGGGAGCGCGGCCCGCGGTCCTCGCCCTCGGCTCGGGGGAGGTCTCCATCCGGGGACTCCTCCCCCTTGTGCAGGGCCTTTTCGCCGTCCTCGACCGGCTCGGCGAATATCTCGCGGTGCGCGCCCGCGTGGAGGAAACCCGATGAGCTTCGATACGACAATTGGTGGCGCCACGCCTTCCGGCGGCTTCGCGCGGTCCCGGGAACTCTTCGAGCGCGCGGCCCGCGTGATTCCCGGCGGCATCTACGGATCCAAGGCCCCGGGCTTCCTCGTACCCGGCTCCTACCCCTACTACCTCGAAAAGGCCAAGGGCTGCCGCATGTCCGACCCGGACGGGAACGAGTACATCGACTTCCTTTGCGGCTACGGCTCGCAGATCGTCGGCTACGGCAACGAGGCCGTCGACGGGGCGGCCGTCGCGCGCCTCCGCGACGGAGACCTCCTCGACCAGCCGGCGCCCGTGATGGTCGAGCTCGCGGAGCGCCTCGTCGCCTCCGTCGAAGGCGCGGCCTGGTCGGTCTTCGTGAAGAACGGCACGGACGCGACCACCCTCGCCCTCTCGCTCTCCCGCGTCGCCACGGGCAAGCGCGTCGCGATCCTCGCCGAGGGCGCCTACCACGGCGCGGCGGACTGGTGCTCGTCCAACCTCTTCCCCGAGCTGGAGGGCGAGCGACGCGACGTGCGGCGCTTCCGCTACAACGACCTCGA
>DAINBW010000658.1:0-1736 GCA_036732745.1 Spirochaetales bacterium
GCGCTAAGGGAGAGGGGAGAGGAGAGAGCGGAGAGGAGAGAGCAGGGCGGCGAAGAGGGGTTATTTGATGAAGAGGGAGTTCTTGCCGAAGATGGCGAGGATGACGAACTCGGGGTATTGGAGGCCGGCGACGAAGCGGGAGGGGCGGAGGCGGTAGGAGACGTTGAGGTCGAGGTCGAGCCCGCGGGAGAGGGAGCGGAGGGTGGTGCCGGCGACGCCGCCGTAGCCGAGGCTGAAGACGCCGCCGACGAGGGCGCCCGAGGCTTCGACGCCGAGGCGGAGGGAGAAGGCGTCCGAGAGGAAGAGTTCGACGGCGGGGAGGAGGCGGGCGTAGTAGGAGGAGCCGTCGAGCATGAGGTCGTTGGTCTCTTTCACGTTGAGGAAGATGCTGCCGTTCCGCAGGGAGAGGACAAGGCTGTTTTCGTTGTAGAGGGGGAAGGAGCCGGGTTCGGCCAGGTTCGTGAGGGTGGCCGGATCGATGCGCTCGATGCTCCCGGAGCTGTAGCCGAAGCGCGTGTCGAACATGACGCGGCGCTCGGGATCGTGGAGGAGGATGCCCGCGTTGGCCGCGTAGGCGTAGGAGAGGGGGCGGTCGAAGGGGAAGGAATCCTTGTTCTGGCCGAAGCAGGCCAGGCCGAGGCCGGCGGTCAGGCCGCGGGCGAGGCGGAAGCCGAGGCTCAGGCTGGCGCCCGAACCGCCCGTGTTGCCCGCCGCCGTGCCTTCTTCCCGGACGGGGAGGCTGCGGGTGTCCCAGAGGCGGTTTTCCACGGAGTAGAACATCGCTTCGGCCTGGAGTCCGAAGCCCTCCGCGAGGGGGAGTTGATAGCCGAGTTTGCCGTTGGCGAAGTACTCCTGGATGTAGCCGGCGGAATCGGCCAGGAGGCCGACGTTCAGGTAGGGGGCCATGTCGGGGTAGAAGGCCGGGCCGCCGAAGCCGCTCGCGGGCAGGCTCATGCCGAAGTAGGCCCTGTCGGTCTTGAGGAGGGCGAGGTAGGCCGGATTCTGGTAGTTGTAGAAGGGCTCGGTGACGACCTGGAATTTGGTGGTGTTGATCACGAGCTTGGCGAGGTAGAAGGCGACGACCTCGCTGGCCGGGTCGAGGCGGGTGGCCTGCCGCAGGGCGGTCTTGGCGGCCGCCTGGTCCTTGCGGTCCAGGGCGTCGACGCCGGCGGCGAGGGCGACGACCGCCTCGGCCTTCTTGTCGGTCCTGGCGGCGAGTTTCCGGGCCGTGCCGGGATCGGGCGCGAGGCCGAAGTGCTCGAGGATGGCGGTGGCGAAGCGCGCGGCGATGTAGTCGTAGGCGCCGAGGGGTTCGGCGAGGCTGTCCTGCCAGACGATCTCGCCGGTCGAGGCGTCGGCCATCCGGACGCTGACGATAAAGCTGCCCGCCATGTCGATCATCTGGCCGAGGACGAGGTACTTCGCCGAGACGAGCATGCCGATCTTGACCTGGCCTTGGGGGTCGGCCAGGTCGGTCAGGGCGAGTTCCTGCTCTTCGAGGATGGCGTTGAGGCGTTCGCGCTCGATCAGCCTGATGTCGGAGGATTTCCGGAGTTCGCCCGCGAGGAGGGTGGAGAGGCCCTTGCCGAGATGGGAATAGGCCGGAACCGAGCTTTCGACGCCGAAATCGACCACCGATAGGGGGATCGGCTCCGCGGCGGCCAGGGCCGGGACGAAGGCCGGGACGAGGGCCAAGGACAGGGCGAGGAGGAAGGCCGCGAGGCGGGGATTCGAGC
>DAINBW010000659.1:0-1736 GCA_036732745.1 Spirochaetales bacterium
GGCGGCGCTGGATCTCGCTCTCGGAATGTCATCGCCCGACGCCCAAGCCGCCGCGGGAGACGCCGGAGCGGCCGGAGCCGACGGAGCCTCCGCGGAGAGTCCGCCGGCGGCCGTCCCCGCCCTCCCGGCCTCCGGCCCGGAAGCCCCGGGAGGCGGGGCCGAAGGGGCCAGCATCATCGTGCTGCAGATCAACTACGCGGGCGATCCCCTCACCATCGGCGTCCTGGCCGACGCGGTCCGCGAGGTCGTCGACCTCGATCCCTCCCGGATCGAACGCGCCCCCCGCTTCGGCGGCCGCCGCCAGGATGGCCTCATTTCCGGCATCGGCGAAAAGGACGGCCAGTTCATCGTGCTCCTCGACGTCGACGCCGCCTTCGCCGCGGAGGCCGAGGCGGCGCGGGAACGCCGGGGTCCCGTGGTGGAGTCCACGAGGTCGAGCGGGGAGGCTCGGTGACGGGCAAGGGCATCCTCATCGTCGAGGACGAGAACATCGTCGCCCTCGACATGAAAATGCGTCTCGAAGCCCTGGGCTACGCCGTCGCCGGCGTGGTCGACACGGGTCCGGCCGCCTTGGAGGCGATGGTCGCCTCCCCGCCGGACCTCGTGCTCATGGACATCAAGCTGAAGGGCGAGGTGGACGGCATCGAGACGGCCCGCATCGCGCGGGAGCGTGTCGAGGTCCCGATCATCTTCGTCACCGCCTTCACCGACGAGAAGACCCTCGAGCGCGCCAAGCTCGCCAGTCCCTACGGCTACATCGTCAAGCCCTTCCACGAGCGCGAGCTCCGCATCGCCATCGAGCTCGCGCTCTACAAATTCCAGTTCGAGCTCTCCATGCGGCGCGCCAAGGAGCTCGCCGAGGAGACGAGCCGGCTCAAGGGCGAATTCCTCGCCAACGTCAGCCACGAGCTCAAGACGCCCCTCAACAGCGTGATCGGCTTCACGGAGCTCGCGCTCGACCGCGCGGTGGACGACGAGCAAAGGGAGTACCTCGGCTCGGCGATCCGCAGCGCCAAGTCCCTCTCCACCCTCATCGATTCCATCCTCGACTTCGCGCGCCTCGAGAGCGGCCGGTCCACGCCGAATCCGCAGGCCTTTTCCCTCGACGAGCTCCTCGGGTCCTGCGTGGACCTCCTGGCGGTCGGCGCCTTCTCCAAGGGCCTCGAGGTCTCCTTCCGCCGCGACCCGGCCCTGCCGGACGCCCTCGTCGGCGACTCGAGCCGCCTCCGCCAGGCGCTCATGAACCTCATCGACAACGCGGTGAAGTTCACCGACCGCGGGGGCGTGCGGCTCGTCGCCGAGCCCGCCGAAGGCGGGGCCCACCAGGGCGAGCCCGCCCTCGTGCGCGGCTCCCTCGCCGGCGCGGAACGGAAGGGCATCCTGCTCCGGCTCGTCGTCGAGGATTCGGGCGTCGGCATGCCCGAGGACCGCATCGCCGCGGCCTTCGAGCGCTTTACCCAGCTCGACGGCTCCAAAACCCGGTCGGCCGGCGGCACCGGCCTCGGGCTCGCCATCGTGGACAAGAGCGTGGAGATCCTCGGCGGCTCCATCGCGGTGCGGAGTTCCCGCGGCAAGGGCACGCGGATAGAAATGCTGATCCCCCTTGCCCTCGCCCCGGCCGATGACTCCGCGAAGCCCGCCGGTCCAGCCTGGCCCGCCGGACCCGAGCCCGCGTTCTCCCTCTCCGGCACCTCCGTCGTGGGCCGTGCGCCGGAGGATGCATCGCTGCGGCTCGT
>DAINBW010000660.1:0-1729 GCA_036732745.1 Spirochaetales bacterium
GCGACCCGCTGGCGCTGGCCGCCGGACAGCTCGTTGGGGCGGTGCTCCCGCCGATCCGTGAGGCCGACCTCCTCGATGAGCCGGTCCATCCACTCCTCCTGCTCCTTGCTCACCTTGCCCTTGCCGAGGAGGAGGGCGAACTCCACGTTCTCCCGCACCGAGAGGACGGGGATGAGGTTGAAGGATTGGAAGATGAAGCCGAGCGTCCGGCTGCGCAGCCCGGTGATCTCGTCGTCGGACAGCCCCGAGGTGAGGGTGCCGTCGATCCGCACCTCGCCGGCGCTCGGCGTGTCGATGCAGCCGATCATGTTGAGGATCGTCGTCTTGCCCGAGCCCGAGGGGCCGGCGATCGAGACGAAGTCGCCTCGCGCGAGCGAAAAGGAAACGCCCGCCACGGCATGGACCTCCGTGGTTCCGAGCATGTAGGTTTTTTTTACCGAGTCCAGGGAAACGATAGCGCTGCCTTCGGCCATGAGTACCTCCCGTAGTGGGGATAAGGTACCCGCGAGCGCTCCCGGGGCTCCATATAATGGCCATGAAGGCGGCATAACATTCCGTTATGCCGTCCGGACTCTGCCGGGCCGATGTCGACCGCGGACCGCGGACCGGCTCCGCGTCGAGTCCCTTACCCGAGCCTGATCGCCGGATTCCCCTCGTAGTGCCGCCGGACGTAACTCAAGGGGGCCGCCTCCTCGCTCTTCTCGATCCGTTCAAGCTCGCCCTCGGGGAAATCCGCGCTTTCCTCGGCGCTTTCCGCGCCGCGGGCGCGGAGGAAGCCAAAGAACTCGCCGTCGAGCGAGAGGTAGAGGAGGAGGAAGTCGAGGTCGGGGAACTGGGGGGCGATGTTCCTGATCTCGTCCTCGGGCAGGGCGTCGAGGCTGTCGAAACGGAGCCGCAGGGCGCCTCCTTCCAGGGTTTCGATGTCGTCCTCGGTCGCGGGCTCGAGGCCCCAGTCAGCCGCCAGGAGCATCGCGAAGGCCTGCCTGCGGTCGGACTCGCTTCCGCCGGAAATCGTGATCTCGTTGGAACTGGTGAACGCCATGGCTGTCCTCCCTCGCGCCTACAGGAAAATGGCCTTGGCGACGAGGCCAAGGACGAGAAGCCACAGCAGGATGACGACGGCGGCCGCGGTCTTGCTCGTGAGCTTCCTGCCGGCCAGCTCGGTTTCCGCGCGGGTCCGGCACGCCGCCAGGGTTTCCGCCGGTATGAGCTTGATGGCCAGGGCGATGCCCGCCGGAATGAGGACGAGGTCGTCGAGATAGCCGAGGATCGGAATGAAGTCGGGGATGAGGTCGATGGGGGAGAGCGCATAACCCACGACGAGGGCCGCCAGGGCCTTCGCGTACCAAGGCACCCCGGGCTCGCGGATCGCGAGATAGAGGGCGTAGGTCTCGTGCTTGAGCGCCTTGGCGCGCGCCTTGAGCCGGTCGATCGGTCGTTCTTTGGCCATGCCGGGAGTATACGCCCGGGCGGGGATCGAGGTCGAGGGGCGGGAGCCCTCCGCCGCGCGCGGCGGCCCCTTCCCACGGCCGCCGGCCGCGGCCGCGCCCGGCGGCCGCGCCTGGCGGCCGGTCCCCGCGCTTCCGCTTTGCCCCCGGCCCCCGCCATGCGTATACTAAAGGCATGACAGAGAGAAAGTCCTTTCCGGGCATCGCGCCCGCGTGTTGGGAGCATCCCGCCGACAAGGCCGCGCTCGCCGCCTTCGCCTCCGTTCCCGGCGCCTCCGACC
>DAINBW010000661.1:0-1728 GCA_036732745.1 Spirochaetales bacterium
TAGGCCTCGGGCTGGTAGTAGTCGTAGTAGGAGACGAAGTACTCGACGGCGTTCTCGGGGAAGAAGGCCTTGAACTCGCGGTAGAGCTGGGCGGAGAGGGTCTTGTTGTGCGAGATCACCAGGGCGGGCCGCTGGGCCGCCTCGATGACCTTGGCCATCGTGAAGGTCTTGCCCGAGCCCGTGACGCCCTTGAGCGTCTGCCAGCGCTTCCCTTCCTCGAGGCCGCGCGCGAGGGCGGCTATCGCGGCGCCCTGGTCTCCGGCGGGTCCGTAGGGGGCGACTACCTTGAAGGGGCGCATGCTACTCCTTCGTGTACTTGGAGCGGTCGGCCAGGACCACCTCGGCGACGACGCGCTTGCCGCCGCGCCAGTACTCGACGGCCACGCGGTCTCCCGGCTTGTTGTCCTCGAGGGCGGAATAGAGGTCGGCCATCGTGGAAACCTTCATGCCGTCGACGGCCGTGATGATGTCGCCGCCGACGTAGAAGACCGAGCGGCCGTAGCGCACCGCCGTGCCGCCGCCGCGGACGCCCGCGCGGTCGGCGTTGCCGCCCTTCTTGGCCTGGGAGACGAGGAGGCCCTTGTCGACGGCGGCGGCGTAGCCGTTCTGCTTCATGTAGTCGAGGAGCTCGGGAAAGAGCTGGACGGGCTCCATCTCGATCCAGCCGCGCTTGACCATGCCGTCCCTGATGAGGTCGGGCACGATGCGCTTGGCGGTGTTGACCGGCACGGCGAAGCCGACGCCGACGGAGCCGCCGGAGGGCGTGTAGATCATCGTGTTGATGCCGATGATCTCGCCGCGGGAGTTGAGGAGGGGGCCGCCGGAGTTGCCCGGGTTGATCGACGCGTCGGTCTGGATCATGTCGCGGATGATCGTCTTCTCGTCCTTCTGGACGGGCCTGCCGAGGCCGGAGACGATGCCGCGGGTCAGGGTGCGCTCGAGGCCGAAGGGGTTGCCGATCGCCAGGACCTTCTGGCCCACCTTGAGGCGCGTCGAGTCGCCGTAGGGGACGACGGTGAGCCGGGCGCCCTTGGGCGGCTCGAACTTGAGGACGGCGAGGTCGTTCTCGGGGTCGACGCCGATCGCCTTGGCCTCGTAGCGCTGGCCGTCCGCGAGGTTGACGAACAGCTTGTAGGCGTCCTTGACGACGTGGTAGTTCGTGAGGACGTAGCCGCGGGCGTCGATGATGGAGCCGGAACCGGAGCCGCCGTCCTGGGGCACGGGCTCCATGAACCAGTTGATGGCGACGACCTCGGTGGTGATGTTGACGACGCCCTCGTTGAGGCGTTCGTAGACGTCGATGTTCTCGCGCTCGTCCTGGCTGTACTCCGACGCGAGCTGCGCGTCGCGGCCGAGCTGGACCTCGCGGGCCGGGGCGGCCTCGCGGGAGGGGGCCGCGGATCCGGAGCCGCCGGCGGCACCGACCGCCGCCGGGGAGGCTTCGGCGGCGAGCTCCGCCGGGCGGAGGGCGGAAGCCTGGCCGAGGGGAAGGCGAAGGATGCCGAGCCCGAGGGCAAGAAGCAGGGCAAGGATTATGCCGCCCGCGCCGACGAGGATGAGCTGTCCGCGACTGTAGAGCCTCATGTTGCCTCCGATAACCGCGCTTCCGGGGATTTCCGGTCGGTCCCGCTAAATATAGCCAAAAGCCGGCGGCGCGTAAACCGCCACCGGGGCCTTCCGCCGCCAACAGGGCCCACCCAACGCTTGAAAGCAAAGCGTTTTCGCGCT
>DAINBW010000662.1:0-1721 GCA_036732745.1 Spirochaetales bacterium
GAGCGGTTCCGGCCCCCATCGAGGGGGCCTTGTCCCGGCGCGGCCCGCCCGGAGCGGCGCCGATCTACCCCCGCCGAATGCGGTCAAAAGTATCGTTTGACAGGTCGATGCTGTAAATGGTAAAGTAATGTCGTAGCTATATCGTTCCAGAACCATCGAGTAAGGAGAGGGCCGTGTCCACCCTTCGCACATACAAAAAGATGGAAAATGCTCTCTACTCGCGGATATCCGCGCGCCTCGGCACGGCCATGCGATCGCTCGGCGCCTTCTCCCGCCGGATCCTCAAGGCCGGTCGGCAGAAGCTGACCATCATGTTCATCCCCCACACCGAAAAGAGCATCTTCAACATACAGCTGTCCTTTTTCGCCCTCGCCGGCATCGTTTTCGCCTTCGGCTCCATCCTGTTCGCCTCGGTCTTCTTCACCGCCCGATTTTCCGACACGAACCGCCGGCTCCAGAGCCGTTCCGACGACCTGAAGACGAGCCAGGCCGACGTCGACGCCTTCCGCGACGAGGCCAACAACCTGGTGACGGCGGCCAAGCGCTTCGAGACCGCCCTTTCCGGCACCCTGGCCCGCGTCGGCGTCCGCGAGAGCGGCCCCGACGCCGCCGTCCAGCGCGGCGACCTCGCCTCCTTCTTCGAGACGGACGAGTCCGGCTCCGGCGGCGTCCGCGAGATCGGCGACCTCAAGAAGGTGACCGACTACCTTGAGAAGTCCGTCGAGCCCCTGAAGGAGCTCGGCTCCCTCATGTCGAACCAGAGCGCCATCCTGACCGAGATCCCGAATATCTGGCCCATCAAGGGCGGGATCGGCCACGTGTCCATGTACTACGGCCAGAACGAGAACCCCTTCACCGGCCAGTGGTACATCCACAAGGGCATCGACATTTCCACCTTCCGTTCCGGCGACCCCATCGTCGCGACCGCGGACGGCAAGATCGTCGCCGTCGGCTTCGACTCCGGCTTCGGCAACTATGTCATCATCCAGCACAGCCACGGCTTTTTCACCCGCTACGCGCACATGCAGTCCTTCGCGGTCTACAAGGGACAGAAGGTGCAGCAGGGACAGATCATCGGCAAGGTCGGCAACACCGGCCTTTCCACCGGCCCCCATTGCCACTACGAGGTCCACCTCGGCACGGGCGTCATCGATCCCCTCAAGTTCCTGAACATCCGGGCGAGCGCCGTGGCGGAGAGCGACAAGGCCAAGTAGTCCGGAGACCCCATGCCCGAGCTTAAGGATTCCCTCGTCAATTCCCTCATCGGGGCCGGTTCGGCCGTGGCCGGCGACCTCGACGTGGAGGGCATGTTGCGCGTGGACGGCGACCTCCGCGGCTCCATCCGCGCGACCGGCAAGGTCGTCGTCGGCGCGGGCGGCCGCGTCGAGGCCTCCATCCGCGCCCGCTCCGCCATCATCGGCGGCCTCGTGAAGGGCGACGTCTACGTCACCGAGCAGCTCCGCATCCTGTCCGGCGGCGTCGTCGTCGGCTCCGTCTTCGCGCCCCGCCTGGAGGCCGAGGAGGACACCCTCGTCCACGGCGAGTTGGCCGTCACGGGCCGTCCCGACCGCGCCGAGGAGGAGCTCAAGGCCTTCGTGGAGCGGCGCGGCGGCGCCCGCTTCCTGGGCCGGTTCCGCGCCGGCGATTTCGTCGCGCAGGCGGCCCAGGCCGCGCAGGCCGGCCCCGCCGCCGCGCCGCCGCCGGCGCGCCCGGGAGAGGGC
>DAINBW010000663.1:0-1719 GCA_036732745.1 Spirochaetales bacterium
GGAGAACCTCAAGGAGAGGTTCATCATCTAGGGCCCCAAAGGGCGCCCCGCGCGGCCGCCGCGCCGGGCGCCGATCCCGAAGGAGAACAACAGCATGGACATTTCCGGATACAAGGGCGTCATGGTCTTCGCCGAGCAACGGCGGGGCCAGGTCCAGAAGATAGCCTACGAACTTCTCGGCATGGGCCGCGGCATCGCGGACAGCCTGGAGGAGCCGCTCATCGCGGTCCTGGTCGGCGCGGGCCTCACGGACGCGCAGGCCGCCGAGCTCATCTACCAGGGCGCGGACAAGGTCGTCCTCGTCGACCATCCCGAGCTCGCCGTCTACATGACCGAGCCCTACACCAAGGCCCTGGTCGCGGCCATCGAGGCCTTCAAGCCCGGCATCGGCTTCGTCGGCGCCACGACCATCGGCCGCGACCTCGCGCCCCGCGTCTCCGCCCGCGTGAAGACCGGCCTCACCGCCGACTGCACCTCCCTCGAGGTGGAGGACGGCACGCGGAACCTCATGATGACGCGGCCGGCCTTCGGCGGCAACATCATGGCGACCATCATCTGCCCGGAGCACCGGCCGCAGATGTCCACCGTCCGCCCCGGCGTGATGCGCAAGCTCGAGCGCGACCCCTCCCGCAAGGGCGAGGTCGTCCGCCTGCCCGTCGAGATCCTGCCGGAGGACAAGAACGTGGAAATCCTCGAGGTGGTGGTGGAGAAGGCCGCCAAGAAGAACATCGAGGAGGCGACCGTCCTCGTCTCCGGCGGCCGCGGCCTCGGCAACGCGGAGAACTTCAACCGGCTGCACGTCCTGGCGGACGAGCTCGGCGGCCTCGTGTCCGCCTCGCGCGCCGTCGTGGACTCAGGCTGGGCGGGCGCCGACCGGCAGGTCGGCCAGACGGGCAAGACCGTCCGGCCCGACCTCTACATCGCCTGCGGCATCTCCGGCATGATCCAGCACATCGCGGGCATGGAGGACTCGGAGTTCATCGTCGCCGTCAACAAGAACGCGGGGGCGCCGATCTTCGAGTACGCCGACCTCGGCATCGTCACCGACGTCAACAAGCTCGTGCCGGCCCTGGCGGAGGAACTCCGGGCGGCCAAGGCGGAACGGTAGGGATTCGTTTTGCCCGGAGGCGCGGGTTGGTCGCCTCCGGGTTCGCCCCCCGCGACACGATCGCGTAGGGTGTTTCGGTTCGCGGGAAGGGCTGATGTATCCCGGCCTGCTGTTCCGAATAACGTGGTTCCGTTGATTTTTCGGCTTGCGCATCTCTAAAGTATCTATTATTATCGATTGTGTCGGCTAAGAAGCCGCCGACGCAAACCAGGAGCAGCAACGCCTCATCGTCACGGGAGCCGGTCGGCGTCCCTTTGGCGAGCCGTCCAAGGCCAGGTTATACGGAAGCGTCGAGCCTTGAAAGGAAACGGTTCATATGGAGAAACTGATAATCACCGCGGCCATCTGCGGAGCCGAGGTCACCAAGGCCCAAAATCCGGCGGTGCCCTATACCATCGCCGAGATCGTCCGTGAGGCGAAGTCCGCCTGCGACGCGGGCGCGGCCGTCATCCATCTCCACGTCCGCAAGGACGACGGAACGCCTACCCAGGACAGGGGCCGGTTCCAGGAGGCCTGCGAGGCGATCCGGAAAGCATCATCGCGATCATTGCCTGGGCGCTCTGGGGGCTCGCCCGCACTTCCGGACGTCCACTACCTGTCGTCATCGATAC
>DAINBW010000664.1:0-1713 GCA_036732745.1 Spirochaetales bacterium
GCTGGAACCGCTCCTTCGCCATGGAGACCCGCGGCACGGTCCGCTGGTACGCCGACGCCCGCGAGGAGGGCCTCCCCGGCGCCTGGCTCGAAGGACCGGGCGGACGGGGCCTCTTCTCCGAGACCGGTTCCGCGTCGGGGGCCGAGGAGATCCTGCCGGCGATCCTGGCCGTTCCCGGCCGCCACCAACGCAAGAACCTCCTCGGCGCGGCCCTGGCCCTCCGGCTTTTCGGCCTGCCGGCCTCGAGCGTCGCCGCCTCGCTCGCGACCTTTCCCGGCGTCGAGCATCGCCTCGAGTTCTTCGCCGAAAAGGACGGCATCCGCTGGTACAACGACTCGGCCGCGACCATACCCCAAGCGGTCGCCGCGGCGCTCTCCAGCCTGGAGGCGCCCATCGTCCTCATCACGGGCGGCACCGACAAGAACCTCGACTTTGAACCGGTGCGCGAGGCCTACCGCAAGCCCAAGGCCATCGTCCTCCTGGCCGGTTCGGGCACGGACAAGCTGAAACCCCTGCTCGACGCCGACAGCGTCGCGACCCTCGGCCCCTACAAGGACCTGGAACTGGCGGTCAGGGAGGCCCGCGGGCTCGCGCGGACGGGCGACGCCGTCCTTCTTTCGCCCGGCTGCACCTCCTTCGGCATGTTCCTCCACGAGTTCGACCGGGGCAACAAGTTCAAGGAAACCGTCCGCGGCCTTCTGGGCGGCCGCGAGTAGCGGTAGGCGCCTGGGCGTAGGCGCCTGGGCGTAGGCGCCTGGGCGTAGGCGGCTAGTAGTAGGCGACCGAGCAGTAGCCGACGAAACTTTCCCCTTTGCGCGTGTCGAGGCTCGTGGCGTAGCCGAGGAGCTTGGCTTCCGTGGCCCCCGCGGCCTTGGCGTAGGCGATGGCCGCGGCCGCCGCGCCCGAGGAGCAGGCCGCGCCCGCCTCGCCCCGCGCGAGGACGGCCGTGGCGTCCATCGCCAGAAGGGCGTCGATGAAGCCCTTGTCGCTCGTCTCCCGCACCCAGCGCTCCGCCTCCGCGCCCCGGCCCGCCGGCGCGAAGCCGTAATCCGGGCCGTAATGGGTCAGGTCGGTGGAGCCGACGAGGACGAGGCGGCGCTTCAGGGAGCGCGCCGCGGCGTGGAGGGCCCGCCCGAGTTCAAGGGCCAGCTCGCCGGCGGGCGCCCGAAGCCACAGGAGCCGGGCCTCGGGAAAGCGGGCGCGGAGGATCGGCAACTGGATTTCGACGGTGTTGTCGGCGGCGCGGTCCTCCTCGAGGGGAAGGGCCGCGCCCAGGGCCTCGCGCAGCTCCCGATCCGCGGAGAAGGCGCCCAGGGGGGTCTCGAAAAAGGCCTCGCCCGCCGCCAGCACGGGGTAGCCCGCCGGCAGGTGGCCGCCGATGACGGCGATCGTGTCCGCCTGGGCGAGGGACAGGACCGCCCGGGCGGCGAGTCGACCCGAAAAGGCCCAGCCCGCGTGCGGCGCGACGGCGGCCAGGGCGCCGGAAGGCGGCGGATTCCGGCTCCAATCCTCGACGAGCGCGGCGACCGCCCCCTCGTCCGCGGGATACCAACCCGGCGGCAACGCTCGTCTTCTCGTCGTCATGGCACCTCCCTTGGTCCCGCAGGCCCCCGCTCGCCGAAAAATGCGATGCGAGGTGGCGCTGTTGCCGATATAAGTATATATTGTGGAACGCGCCATGAACAAGAAAACCGCCAACGGCTTCGCCGTCCT
>DAINBW010000665.1:0-1709 GCA_036732745.1 Spirochaetales bacterium
GCGGCGAGCGGCTCGCCGGCGAGGACGGCCGTCTCTTCGACGGGAGCGCCCTCGACCTCGAGGGCGGCGGGAACGAGCGCGGAGGAGTCGGCCCGGGCCAGGATGCGCGCCTTGATGCGGTCGCGGCGGGCGCCGATGACCTCGGAGACGGCGGGAACCGAGCCCTTCTTGAAGCCGGAACCCGCGGCGTGCTTGAAGCGGAAGAGCTTGCGGTACTCGTCGGGGGTCACGAAGGTGATCGCGGTGCCGGCGTTGCCGGCGCGGCCGGTGCGGCCGACGCGGTGCACGTAGGCGGCCGGGTCGTGCGGCAGGGTCCAGTTGACGACGTGCGATATGCGCTCGACGTCGATGCCGCGGGCGGCGACGTCGGTGGCGACGAGGATGCGCACGCGCCGCTCGCGGAAGCGGGCGAGGATCCGCTCGCGGCGGTCCTGCGTGATGTCGCCGTGGAGGGCCTCGGACTCGTAGCCGCGCTCCTCCAGGGACTTGGAGATGCGGTCGGCCTCGATCCTCGTCGCGGTGAAGACGATGCCGAAGAAGTCCTCCTCCGCGTCGATGATGCGGCAGAGGGCCTCCAGGCGGTCGCCGTCGCGGACCTCGAGCCAGACCTGCTCGGCGAGCTCGGTCGCCACGGCCTCGGTCTCGTCCTCGACGATCTCGTACTTGCCGAGGCGGCGCTTGGCGACGTGGACGATGCCGGCGGGCATCGTGGCGGAGAAGAGGATGACGCGGCGGTCGGGGCCGCACTTCTCCATGATCGTCTCGATGTCCTCGATGAAGCCCATGTCCAGCATCTCGTCGGCCTCGTCGAGGACGAGGAAGCGGAGGGCCGAAAGGTCGAGGGTGCCGCGCTCGAGGTGGTCGAGGACGCGGCCGGGCGTGCCGACGACGATGTCGACGCCCGCGCCGAGGCGCCGGAGCTGCTCGCCCATGGAGGCGCCGCCGTAGACGGGGGCGACGCGGGGGCGGTCGCCGGAGCGCAGGGAGAGGATCTCGCCGGAGACCTGGAGGGCGAGCTCGCGGGTCGGGACGAGGATGAGGGCGCCGACCTTGCCGGTCGGGGTGGAGAGGTGCTCGATGAGGGGCAGGCCGAAGGCGGCCGTCTTGCCGGTGCCGGTGCGGGCGCGGGCGATGAGGTCGGGGCCGTCCGCGAGGAGGCGGGGGATGGTGAGGGCCTGGATGGGGGTGGGTTCCTCGAAACCCTTCCGCGCGATGGCGGCGAGGGTGACGGGGCCGAGGCCGAGACTTTCGAAGGTGACGCTTTCCATGGACTTCCTTGGGGCCGCCCCGCTTTCCGGGGGCTGGCCAGAGGCCGCTATCGGGGCCGATTCGAGCCGAGGCTTCCCGCTACCTGGGGAAATTCCGGCGAATATTCGTAGCCCCGCGGAAGGAAAGCCGCGTAGGATTCTGCCTGTTCAGTAGGTGCACAACAGAAGGGTGGCTAAAAGGGCGCGGAGGCTTCGTGTAGGTCGATCATACCCTGCAAGCCGCCTCAATGGCTAGGGCTCCGTGGCGATAATCAGCAAGGGATGGAGACGGGCGCGGCGGAACGCGCCGGGCGCGAAGACAGGGGCTATCAGGCGCCGCGCCGAAGCGGCTCAGTCGGGGCCTGGTCGCGGCTTGGTGGCGGCCCGGCGGCGGCCTGGTGGCAGCCCGGCGGCGGCTTGGTGGCAGCCCGGCGGCGGCCCGGCGGAACCCTCCCCCGCATT
>DAINBW010000666.1:0-1704 GCA_036732745.1 Spirochaetales bacterium
CAGCCCCGGATCGAAGGCGGCGAAGCCGCCCGACACGCGGGGATCGCGCAACGCGTCGGCCGCGGACTCACCGGCGTGGGGCCTGAGCGCGGGGTCGCGCGCCATGTCCTCGCGGCCCACGCGCCGCGCCCGCATCAGGGCCGCCACCTCCTCGATCGCGGCGGCGCGCCGCCCGAAACGTTCCCAGCGCCCGTCGTCGACGAGGCCGACGCGGCGGCCGAGGGGCGTGAGGCGGCGGTCGGCCGTGTCGCAGCGGAGCGCGAGCCGGCGTTCCGCGCGGCTCGTGAACATGCGATAGGGTTCCTTCGTGCCGAGGGTGGTGAGGTCGTCCACGAGGACGCCGATGTAGGACTCGGCGCGCGACAGGACGAGCGGCGCCTCGCCGGCCAGGCGGCGCGCGGCGTTGATGCCCGCCAGGATGCCCTGCGCGGCCGCCTCCTCGTAGCCGGAGGTGCCGTTGGTCTGCCCGGCGACGAAGAGCCCCTCGAGGCGCTTCGACTCGAGCGAAGCCCGGAGGTCAAGCGGGTCGAGATAGTCGTACTCGACCGCGTAGCCCGGACGCACGAGCTCCGCGGCCTCGAGCCCCGGCAGCGTCCGGATGAAGGCCGACTGCACCTCCTCCGGCAGGGAGGAGGAGAGCCCGTTCAGGTAGAGCTCGTCCGTGTGCTCGCCCTCGGGCTCCACGAAGATCTGGTGCCGGTCGCGGTCCGGGAAGCGCGTCACCTTGTCCTCGATGGAGGGACAGTAGCGAGGGCCGCGGCCCACGATGGCCCCGCCGAAGAGCGGCGAGGAACCGAGATTCTCGCGGATGACGCGATGCGTGGCCTCGTTCGTGTAGGTGATCCAGCAGGGCCTGTTCGGCCGGTCGATCGGGCCGCCCATGAAGGAGAAGGGCTCGGGCGGCTCCCCCGCCTCGACCTCGAGCCGGGAGAAGTCCACGGACCGCGCCGCGACGCGCGCCGGGGTGCCCGTCTTGAGCCTGCCCACCGGGAAGCCCCGCCGGCGCAGCGCCGAGCCGAGGCCGATCGCCGCCGGCTCGCCGAGCCGGCCGCCGGGGCCGCTCCAGGAGCCGATGAAAAGCCGCCCCTCCATGAAGGTGCCCGCCGCGACGACGACGGTCCGCGCGCCGATGCGGGCGCCCCGCTCGGTCGCCACGCCCTCCACGCGGCGGCCCGTCGCGTCGGTGACGAGGTCGACGACGGCGTCCATCCTGATCGACAGCCGCGGCTGCCGCTCCAGGGCGAGGCGAGCCAATGACGCATAACGCGCCTTGTCGGCCTGGGCCCGGGGCGCCCTGACGGCCGGGCCCCGCGAGCGGTTGAGGACGCGGTACTGCAGCATCGACGCGTCGATGAGGCGGCCCATCTCGCCGCCGAGCGCGTCGATCTCGCGGACCAGGTTGCCCTTGGCCAGGCCGCCGATCGCGGGATTGCAGGACATGCGGCCGATGGTTTCGGGGTCCTGGGTTATCAAGAGGACCGTACGCCCGAGGCGCGCGATGGCCAGGGCTGCTTCGATGCCGGCGTGTCCGCCGCCGACGACGATCGCTTCGTAATCCATGTGCCTACCTACTTGCCGAGGCAAAACCGCGAGAAGATGGCCTCGAGGATCTCGGGCGCCGCGATCTCCCCCGTGATTTCGCCGAGGGCGTCCGCGGCCTCGCGCAGGTCGAGGGCGAAGGCGTCCAGCCGAGTTTCGAACAAC
>DAINBW010000667.1:0-1703 GCA_036732745.1 Spirochaetales bacterium
GACGCTCGCGGGATAGAGGGTCGCCGCGTTGACGAGCTCGTCGATGTTGGAGGCCTTCTGCGTGCCGGAGACCTCGTCCTGGCCGCGGTGGAACTCGAGGAGTCCCGAGTCGCGCGCGAGGCGTTCGACCACGTCCGCCAGGCTCCCTTCGCCGGAGGGTTTCTTCCCGGCCTTGCGCCGGTCGCGGGCGTCGGGCGGAGGGCTGTCGGCCAACGCGTCGGCGTCGGCGGGCGCGGGGGCGGCGGGCCCGAGGAGGGCGCGGAGCTCCTTCACGACGGAGAGGAACTCGCGGAGGCCCGACTTGGCGCGGCCGCGCAGGCCGTCGGCCTCCGCGGCGGCGGCGGCCAGGAGGTCGCCGTCGCGGGCCGCGGCGGCCCCGACGAGGATCTCCACGCTCGTGTCGCCGATGCCCCGGCTCGGCTTGTTGACGACGCGCTTGAAGGCCACCTCGTCGCGGCCGTTCAGGATGAGGGCCAGGTAGGCGAGGAGGTCCTTCACCTCCTCGCGCTCGTAGAAGCGGAGGGCGCCGACGATCCGGTAGGGGATGCCGCGGCGCGGGAATTCCTTCTCGAAGGAGAGGGACTGGGCGTTGGTGCGGTAGAGGATGGCGACGTCGCCCCACTTGCCGCCGGCGTCGACGCGCGCCTTGCAGAGGTCGGCGCAGTAGCGCGTCTCCTCGTCCTGGTCCTCGAGGAGGGAGAGCCGCGGGGGCTTCCCGCCCCCGCGCTCGGCGCGGAGGTTCTTCCCGAGGCGCCCCGCGTTGCGCGACACCACGTCGCCCGCCACGTCCAGGATGCTCTGGTAGGAGCGGTAGTTGCGCTCGAGGCGCACGATCTCCGTGCCCGGGAAGATTTCCGGGAAGGAGAGGATGTTCTTCACCTCGGCGCCGCGGAAGCGGTAGATCGACTGGTCGTCGTCGCCGACGACGCAGACGTAGGCCGGCGGCGGCATGGGGAAGGCGCCGCCGCCCGCGCCGCCCGCGCCGCCCGCGACGGAGGCGACGGAGGCGGCGTCGGCGCCGGCGAGGAGCTTGAGGAGCTCGAACTGGGCGACGTTGGAGTCCTGGTACTCGTCGACGAGGATGACGCGGAAGCGCTGGCGCGTCCGGCGCCGGATCGCCTCGTCGTCCCTGAGGAGCTTGGCGGGCAGGCGGATGAGATCGCCGAAGTCGACGTTGCCCGTCGCGCGGAGCCGCTCCTGGTACAGCGCGTAGACGCGGCGGAGCGCCGGATCGGAGAAGGCGCGCGAAAGGTCGGGCGAGTCGGGCTCGAGGCCGTAGTCCTTGGCGCGCGAGATCGACTGGACTATTCGCCGGCACTCGTTCCGGTCGTACTGGGGCAGGGCGCCGTGGAGCAGCGTCACCTGGTCGTCGTCGTCGTAGATCGTGAAGTTCGGGTCGAGGCCGGCGGCCGCGGCGTTGCGCCGGAGGAACCAGGCGCCGAAGGAGTGGAAGGTCCGGATGACGGCCCGTTCGCAGGCGGGTTCGACGGCGGCGGCGCGGTCGCGCATCTCGCGCGCGGCCTTGTTGGTGAAGGTGACCGCCAGGATGCGGTCGGGCGCGAAGCCACGCTCGCGGACGAGCCAGGCAATCTTGGTCGTGATGACGCGCGTCTTGCCCGAGCCGGCGCCCGCCAGGATGAGGAGGGGAGCGCCCTCGTGGCGGACGGCGTCGAGCTGTTCGGGATTGAGGGCCGCCAGGTAGG
>DAINBW010000668.1:0-1689 GCA_036732745.1 Spirochaetales bacterium
TCGAGGGGGAGGACGAGCTCGTCGAGTGAGGCCGACCGGGTCGGGGCCGCCGGCCGGGTCGGGGCGGGCGCCTCGGACGGAGCCCGCGGCCAACGGGCCGCGGCGCCCTGGATCAGCTAACTTTTCCTGCCGATGACGAAGGCGGAGGCGCCGAAGGCGACGAAGCCCAGGTTGCAGAGCAGGGCGACCGCCCCGGGCGCGTCGAGCCCGATCCGCAGGGCCTCGGAGCGGAGGAGAAGCTGGAGGACGGCGCCGGCGAAGGCGACGGTCCAGAAGGCGAGGGAGCCGGCCTTGGCGTAGATCGACGCGATCCGCTCGTCGAGCGCCCTTCCGCCGTCTTTCAGCGCCCGCCGGCCCAGGACCGCGAAAAGGAGCCAGCCGGCAAGGACGCCGGTCCCGACGCCGAGGGTGAAGGCCTTGCCCATCTGGAGGCGAGGCCCGAAAATCGCGAGGTTGGCGAAGAGGACCGCCAGGAGGGCGTTGGTCGCCCCGTAGCTCTTCGCCGTCAAAAGCCTGCCGAACACCATGTCACTCCTCCTCAGGAAAGAAAATCTCTTCGACGCGCGCGCCGAGCAGCGAAGCCAGCCGCATGGCCAAGGCCAAGGATGGCGTATAACGTTCGCCTTCAATCGAGATGATCGTCTGCCGGGAAACGCCCGACAACTTGCCGAGTTCCTCTTGGGTGAGCCCGGCGCCAAGCCTGAGTTCCTTGATCGAGTTGCGCAGCCTCTCCCTCCATATTCGGGGACCGTTCCCAGCCCGTATGTAAAGCCAACTTTACATACGAGAGTAATCGTCGGGTATGCGTATGTCAAGCGGGCTTTACATATTTTGGGACAAAAATTGACAAATCAGAGGGCCGATCCTAGGCTTGCTTTATTGCCATACGCCCCCTTCCCGCCCAAGGAGCCTGCCATGAGAAAACGCCACCTGTCCGCAGCGGCTTTCCTTCTTTCGTCAGCGGCCCTGGTCGCCCTCCCCAAGGTGGCCGTCCTCGATCTCTCGGCGCAGAAGGGCGTCGATCCCTCCGTGGTCGTTCCGATCACCGAATCGATCATGGAGGAGGTGGTCGCCTCCAAGGGCTACATCGTGCTCGACCGGGCCTACATCGAGCAGGTGCTGAAGGAGAAGGAGTTCCAGCTCGCCGGCCTCGTCAGCGACACCCAGGCGACCGCCGCGGGCCAGTATCTCGGCGCGGACTTCGTCGTCGCCGGCAGGATCCAGCTCATGGGCGATTCGCATTTCCTCGTGGCGAAGATGATCGAGGTGAAGACCGGCGTCATCGCGGCCCAGGCCTCCGAACAGGGAGAGGGCAAGCCGGCCGCCCTCCTCCTCATGGCGAGGAGCCTTGGCCGAAAGCTCGTCGGCGCCGCTCCGGCGCCTTCCGCGCCCGGCGGCACGCCGGGAACGCCGGCGCCCTCCGCCGCCCTGGCCAAGGGAAGCGCGGCCGAACGGGCCTTGCCGCCGGGAGCCAAGCTCAAGGCCGGCTTCATCCTGCGCGGCAAGCTCGAGGACGGTCCCTGGACCCAAGCCCAGGCGCTGGCGGTAGCCCGCCTGAAGGAGCGCGACGCCTCCTGGCTGGAGGTCGTCGTCGAAGAGCGGGTCGAGCCTCCCGACCTGGCCGCGGCGGTGCAACGCCTGGCCCGCGCCGAGGGATGCGCCGTCGTCTTCGGCACGGCGATCGAATAT
>DAINBW010000669.1:0-1681 GCA_036732745.1 Spirochaetales bacterium
ATCTCCGCGTAGATGGATTCCGCGTAGCCCTGGACGATCCAGAACTCGCCGGCAGCGAAGCCCTTGGCGAAGGCCTCCGCGTCGAACTTGAGGAGGTTCGGCACCCACTCCTTTTCGACGACCTCCCGGGCCAGGGCGAGGTCGGCGTCGCTCGTCGCGTTGACCGACTTACCCTTGAAGGCCAGGGCGTCGCCCATGACCTCGCGCATGTCGTCGAGCATCGTCATCTTGCCCGCGAGGTCCTTGCGCCCGAAGATCGACCAGCTCTTTTCGAAGACGGGGACCTTGGCCTTGTTGACCGCGACGCCGGCGGCGCCCATGTAGTAGGGCACGCTGTAGACGTTGCCGGGATCGAAGTCGCAGCGCGCGAGCACGGCCGGGTCGATGTTGCCGAAGTTCTTGAGCTTGGTCCGGTCGATGGGAGCGAGCATGCCCTCCTTGACCATGATCGACACGTAGTCGCCGGAGGGGAAGACGATGTCGTAGTCGGAACCGCCGGCCTTGAGCTTGGCGAACATCTCCTCGTTCGAGGGGAAGGAGTCGTAGACCACCTCGACGCCGTACTCCTTCTCGAATTTCTCGATGACGGAGTCGGGGGTGTAATACGTCCAATTGTAGATGAAAAGCTTCTTTTGGGCGCCCGCCGCCTTTTCGCCCCCGCAGGAGCCGAGGAGGAGGGCGAAGCCGAAGAGGACGATGACCGCGGAGGCGGCGGCGCCGACGCGCCGCCCGGAAAGGGCTGTCTTCATAAAGACCTCCCGTGATGTTGATGCGGCGGTCCACAGGGACCGCCGGCGGCCCTCAAGGCCGCCGGGTGAAAAGCCGCCCGCCGCCTATTGGTGGACGGCGAAGGCCTTGAGGAACTTGCGCAGGGGGAACACCAGGGCGATGGTGCCCGCGACCATCACCGCGGAGAGGGCGTTGATCACCGGCGAGACCCCGAAGCGGATCATCGAGTAGATGTACAGCGGCAGGGTGGTCGCCCCGGGCCCCGAAACGAAGAAGGTGATCACGAAATCCTCGAGGGAGAGGGTCACCGCGGTGAGGAAGCCCGAGGCGACGCCGGGAAGCGCCATCGGCACGATCACCCTGAGGAGGGTCTGCCGCTCGTTCGCGCCCAGGTCCCTCGCGGCCTCCACGAGGGAGGGATCGAATTCCTCGAGCCGCGCGGAGACGAGGAGGTAGACGAAGGGCAGGTTGAAGGTCGTGTGCGCGATGAGCACGGTGGCCATGCCGAGCTTGAGCTTGATCCCCGCGAAGAACACGAGGAGGGAGACGCCGACGACGATCTCGGGAAGGATCATCGGGACGAAGCTCAGCGCCTTGACGGCCGCGCGGCCGCGGAAGCGGAAGCGGTTCGTGCCGACGGCCGCCAGGGTGCCGAGGAGCGTCGCGCCGGTGGCCGAGCCGAGGGCGATGAGGAGGCTGTTCGTGAGGGCCTTCCAGAGCTCGGGCGAGCCGAGGACGAGCTTCTCGTACCAGACGAGGGAGAAGCCCGTCCAGGCGCCGCCCTTGGACGCGTTGAACGAATACGCGAAGAGGACGAAGAGCGGCATGAAGAGGAAGAGGACCGTCGCGAAAAAGACCCAGTCCGAGAAGGAGGGCTTGCGCCGGCCGCGCGGCGCGGGGGGGCGGGCGATTTCGCTCATCGCGCGCCTCCCGCGGCCGCGCCGGTCCCGGG
>DAINBW010000670.1:0-1658 GCA_036732745.1 Spirochaetales bacterium
CTCGATTGACCCGCCCGCCGCCTTCAGGCTAGGCTGGCCGCGAGACCCGAAGGCGCGCCGCGCCGCGGGTTTCCCGCCCGCCGCGCCGGTCCTCGCGGCGCCCGCTCCGGGGGCCGCGCGGTCCCCGACAGCCGATCGACAGCGCATAAAGGCTCGCCGCAATCCCCGTGAACAAAGCTTTAAACGACCGCCGCATGGTGCTCCTCCTTCCCAGCGCCTTCCTGACCTCCCTCGGCATCGGCATCGCCAACCTCGGCATGCTCTTTGTCGTCAAGGACTCCTACAAGGCCAGCCCCTCCGCCGTCGGCGCCTTCGCCGCCCTTTGGGCGATCGCCTACTTCGTCGGCTGCATCGCGCTCCGCCCCCTCCAGAAGAAGATCTCCGCCCGGACCTCGATGGCGGCGATGAACCTCGGCACGGCCGCCCTCTTCGCCTTCCACCTCGCCGTGCCCGGCCTCGCGTCCGCCTTTGTCGCGTTCGGGCTCTACGGCTTCATCACCGCGCTCTTCTGGCCCCGGCTCATGGGCTGGCTCTCTTCCGGACTCGAGGGCGCCGCCCTGGGCGCGGCCACCGGCGCCTTCAGCTTTTCCTGGAGCGCGGGCGGCGTGATTTCCCCTTACCTCTCCGGGCTCCTCACGGAGCGGGGGCTCTTCCTACCCGTCTACGCCGCGATCGGCGTGTTCGGCGCGACGGGCGTTTTCATCCTGGCGACGCGGCGCATTGTCCCCTCCCCCGCCCTCGCGGCCCCGGGGCCCGCGGCGGAGGAAACCGACCACTCGACGACGCTGCGGTATCCGGCCTGGATCGGGGTCTTCCTCATCTACGCCCTCGCCTCCGTCTTTTTCAACATCTTCCCCCTCTTCGCGAAGGACGAGCTCGGCCTCCCGGAGTCGAAGATCGGGCTCCTCCTCCTCGTGCGCGCCGTGTTCATGACCGGCGGCTTCTGGCTGTTCGGGCGCCTCGATTCCTGGCACTTCAAGCGGCGCCTCATCCTCTTGCCGGTCGGCGTCGTCTTCCTCCTCGACCTGGCCTTCATCGGCCTCCGATCGCCCCTCGCCTTCGCCCTCCTGTTGGCCGTGACCGGCTTCTTCCAGGCCATGGCCTACAACAACTCAATCTTCTACGGCGCCTCCGGGGCGCGGGACCGCGAGCGCCGGATGACGATCCACGAGGCCCTGCTCACGGCCGGCCAGATCCTGGGCTCCGTGGCCGGCGGCCTCCTCTACCAAGGCAGCTCCTGGGCCTCCGTCTTCCGCTTCCTGGCGCCGGTCTTCGCGCTCGGCCTGGCCGCGCAGCTCTTGTTCCTGCGGAGAAGGACGTGAGCCGTCGGCGCCGCCGCGCCGCCCTTCCCTGGGCTCTCCTTTTGGCGGCGCTCGCCGGCTGCGCGCCCGACCCGCGGGAGCTCGTCGTCGACGCGCCGCCGGAACTCGAGTCGCGCCTGCGCTCCCTCGCCGTGGAGCGGCCCCTGCCCCGCGGCTGGACCCTCGTCGCGGCCCGCGGCGCGGACCGGGCGGAAGCGGGAAAGGCCGGCCGGGCCGCCGGGGCCGACGCGAGGCCGCGGGCCTTCCTGCGATGGAGGCCGGCCGGCGGCGCGGCGGGCGCCCCGGCGGCGGCGGGAAACAATACCGCGGCGGCGGCGGCCGAGATCGCGATCGACC
>DAINBW010000671.1:0-1657 GCA_036732745.1 Spirochaetales bacterium
CGAAACAGGCCGCGGGCGCGGCGCCGGAACAAAAAAGGGCGCGCCGGGGAGAGAGTCCGGCGCGCCCTGGATATCGCTAGAAACGCCGCGCGCGGGACGGATTCTGGCGCTGTGGCGGATCGTCGAAAAACTGGATAAACGTAGTCGGCATACTGTGGTGTGTCGTCATCTATCGCCGTCGTCCTCCTCCGAGCCGCCGTCCCGCGCCTTTGTTTTGTCGGTTCTCCAACGGAGCATTTCCATGAGCTCGCGAAGCCTGCGCCGCCTCTGCCGCCGCCTGGCTTCGCGCGCCGCCCGTTCATGGTCGGCGGCGAAGGGGCCGTCCCTCCGCCGCCTCTCGAGCCGGTCCATCCCGGGGGCTAGCGCGCCCGGTCGGCGGGAGCCCGGGCTTCCTCGGGCGGAAGGGCGGGTTCCAGCGGATCGTAGTCCGGCGCGATGTCCGACTCGTAGTCCACGCCCGGCACCTCGAAGCCGTGGATGCGGAGGAAGTCGAGCCTGAAGCCCTCCACGTCCGCGAGGGTCGCGAGATTCTCGGGCACGATGTGCGCCATCCGCGCCTCCACCTCCGCCTGGACGCCCGGGCTCATCTCGAGGTCGTCGAGGCGGATCCTGCCTTCCGGGTCCAAGGCGGGCGCGGCCGGCCGGCCGTCGGGGCCGGGAAGGTAGAGCCGGTCGCGGTAGAGCCGGTCGATCTGGGCTACGCAGTCCTCGTGGCTGCCCCGCTCCTTCATCACCTTGAACAGGGTCGAAACGTAGAGGGGAATCACGGGGATGACCGCGCTCGCCCGCGTGACGAGGGCCTTGTTGATCGAGACGTAGGCGCGCAGGCCCAGCCCGGCGTGGCGCCCGCCGAGCGACTTGGCGGTCGCCTCGAGATGGGCCTTGGCGCGGCCGATGGTGCCGTCCCGGTAGATCGGCCAGGAGAGCTCCGGGCCGACGTAGGAGTAGGCGACGGAGACGGCCGAAGGCGCCAGGACGCCGGCCTCGGCCAGCGCGTCGATCCAGAGCGCCCAGTCCTCGCCGCCCATGACCTTGACGGTCTCGGCGGCCTCCTCCTCCGTGGCCGGCTGGATCTCGGCCTCGGAGATGCGGCCCGTGAACACGTCCACGGTGCGGCCGCGGTAGGGCGCGCGGAGGGGCTTGATGACGGACTTGTGGAGGACGCCCGTCGCGGGATCGAGCCGGACCGGCGAGGCGAGAGAGTAGACCACGAGGTCGAAGCGCAGGCCCAGCTCCCGGGCGGCGCGGACCACTTCGGCCTTGACCTCCGCGGAGAAGGCGTCGCCGTCGACGCCGCGGGACACGAGGCCCTCGGCGCGGGCGGCCGCGTCGAAGGCGCGGTTGTCGTACCAGCCGGGGGTGCCGACCTTGGTTTCGGAGGGCGCCTTTTCGTAGGACACGCCGACCGTCGCGGCGCCGAAGCCGAAGGCGGCCGCGATGCGCGACGCCAGGCCGTAGCCGGTGGAGGCGCCCACGACCAGGACGGCGCGGGGGCCGGGCAGGTTTTCGTAGAGCCTCTTCCGCGCGGCGACGTACTCGATCTGGCGCAGGGTTTCCCGGGCGCAGCCGACGGGGTGCGCGTTGATGCAGATGTTGTTGCGAACCATGGGCTTCATGATCACGGCTTTTCTCCCTTCGCGGCGCGGACCGCGCTCGC
>DAINBW010000672.1:0-1656 GCA_036732745.1 Spirochaetales bacterium
CGCGGACGAAGAGGCCGAAACCCTGTAGCCGCGCCGCCCACCTTTTTTGCGAGCGAGCCGGGCATGCTTCGTCCGCCCCGTTTCGTGTGATGATCGCGCGGGCGAATCGGGCGGATCGTCGTTCATCGGAACGAGCCGCCCCTTCCACGGCCCGGCTACGACGAGGCGCACGAGGCCTTCCTTGACCGCCGTTCGCAGGGCCAGGAGCGCGTCGTCTTTTCTCCAGCCGCGGAGGGATCCCGAACCCGCGCAGCGCGGCGGCTCCGTCCCCGCCTCGCCGCGGAGCAGCGCCAAGGCCTGGCTCTCCCCGAAACGTCGGGGATTCGCGCCGACAAAGCCCCGGATTTCCCCTGCGCCCTCGTAGCCGTCCCGCGCGACGCCATCGCAGCGGTCGCATCCGGAGCAGGCGCCGCGGAGCGGCGAGCCCAAGAGTCCGAGGAGGGCTTCGCGCCGGCAGCCCGCCTCGGACCGCGCGTAGGCGAGAAAGGCCGCCCGCCGGGCCCGCCTGCCCGGATCGGCCTCCCCGGCGTGCCGCGTCTCCTCGTCGGGGCCGACCAGAAGGACCGCCCTGGCGGGTTTGCCGTCCCGGCCGGCGCGCCCCGCCTCCTGGAGATAGGCTTCCACCGCGGAGGGCGCCTCGTAGTGCACGATGGAGCGGATGTTTTTCTTGTCGACGCCCATACCGTAGGCGCAGGTGGCCGCCAGGATCCCCGACTCGCTCGCGAGAAACCAGGCCTCCACGGCTTTCTTTTCCGCCTTTTCCAGGCCCGCGTGATAGAAGCGCGCCTCCGAGGTCCCGAGCCGGGCGCGGAGGGTTTCGGCCAGTATCTCCGCGCCCTCGCGGGAGGAGCAGAACACGATGAGCGGCTTCGGGAGCTCGCGGGCGAGCCTTTCCAGGCTGTGCGTCCGCGAAAGGGTCGGCAGGACGGCGTAGGAAAGATTCGGCCGGTCGGGGTCGCCTTCGACCACGCGATAGTCCCGGCCGCCGAAGAGCCGCGTCGCGACGGCCTCGAAGACCGTCGGGCTCGCGGTGGCGGTGAAGGCGCTCGTCGCCGGCGGATCGAGCCGCTCCAGGACGCGGCCGAGTTCCAGGTAGGCCGGCCTGAAGGTCTCCCCCCATTCCGAGACGCAGTGCGCCTCGTCGATCGCCACGTGGCTCGGTTTGGCGGCCGCCAGGAAATCGAGGAGGCGCCCGCGGGCGAGGCATTCGGGATTGGTGACGACGAGCTTCGCCTCGCCCCGCTCGACCGCGGCCTCCGCGGCGCGCCGCTCGCCATCATCCATGCCGCCGCGGAAGACCACGCAGGGAATCCCGAGCTCGGTGAGCCGCCGGCGCTGGTCGTCCATCAGCGACAGGAGGGGGTAGGCCACCACCGTCGGCCCGGGCAGGGCGAGGGCCGGCAACTGGAAGCAGAGCGACTTGCCGAAGCCCGTCGGCAGGAGGACGATCTGCCTGCCCGGCGCCTCCCCGAGGCCCGCGTCGAGCACGTTGGCGACGACGAGGCGCTGGTGGGGAAAGAGGTAATCAAGCCCGAAGCGCTCGCGCGCGAGGACGGCGATGGGGTCTTCGTCCGCTTGGTCCATGCCGCCCAACGCGCGTTCGGCGCTCCGCCGCTTCAAGCCCGGCGCGGCGAAAGAGGGGCCGGGCGCCTCTGC
>DAINBW010000673.1:0-1649 GCA_036732745.1 Spirochaetales bacterium
CAAGGCCCGCGCCCTCCTAGCCGGCCGGCCCCAGGCCTCGCTCGAGGACCTCGGCCGCTTCGCCCTGCCGGCGCTCCGGCACCGGCTCGCGCTCAACTACGAGGGCCAGGCCGAGGGCGTCGAGGTCGACGGGCTCGTCCTCGAGGCGATGGCGGCGGCCAAGGCCGAGATGGCCTTCGACCGCGCGATCGCCGCCGCGGAAGCCGCCGCCGGAGCGGCCGCCGGGACTGCCGCCGGAGCGGCCGCGCGATGAGCCGCCTTCTCGCCGAGCGGGAGGTGGCCCTCCTCGCCAAGCTCAGGCTCGCGCCGCGGAGGCGGCCCGCGGGCTTCGCGCCGGGCGAGCAGCGGAGCCCCGTCCTCGGCGGCGGCATCGAGTTCGCCGAGTACCGCGAGTACCGGCCCGGCGACGACCTCCGCCTCCTCGACTGGGCGGTCTTCCTCAGGCTCCGGCGCCTCCTCGTCAAGGTGAGCGCCGAGGAGCGGGAGCTCGCCCTGGTCGTGATCCTCGACACGAGCCGCTCCATGCTCTTCGGCTCGGCGGAAAAGCTCCTCGCCGCCAAGCGCCTCGCAGGCGCGTTGGGCGGCATAGCCATCGCTTCGGGCGACCGCGCGGGCCTCTGCGTCCTCGGCCCGCGCCTCCTCGAGCCGCTCAGGCCCGAGCGGGCCAAGCTCTCCCTGGCCGAGCTCTTCCGCGCCGCGGCCGCCGTCGGCCCGGTGGAGGGCGGCGACCCCGTCGCCTCGCTCCGCGGCTTCGCCGCGCGCCACGGACGCTCCTGCCTGGCCGTCCTGGTCTCGGACCTCCTCTTCCCCGCCTGGGCGGCCGCCCTCGGCGAGCTCGCGGCGAGCGGCTGCGAGGCGCACGTGGTCCAGGTCCTCGCGCCCGAGGAGCTCGCGCCGCGCGCGACGGGGGAGACGACCTTCGTCGACCTCGAGGATGGCAGCGAGGCGCCGCTCTTCCTCGACGAGGCGGCGGCGGCGCGCTACGGGAGCGAGCTCGGCGCCTTCCTCGCCGCCGTCCGCGGCGAGTGCGCGCGCCTCTCCCTCGGCTACGCCCTCGTACCCTCGGACGCGCCGCTCGCGGCGGCCCTCCACGGCCCCTTGCGGAAGGCGGGGCTCCTGTGCTGAGGCTCGCCGCGCCCCAATGGCTCTGGCTCCTCCTCGCCGCCCCGGCCGTCGTCCTCCTCCATCTCCTCGCCTTCCGCTTCCGGAAGCGGCCCGTAGGCTCCAACTTCATTTGGAGCCGCCTCGTCGAAAAGGCCGCGGGCGGGCGGCGTCCGCGGAGGCGCTCCCTCCTCCTCCTCGCGCTCCAGCTCGCGGCGGTCTTCCTGGCTGCCTTGGCCGCGGCCGGCCCGCGCCTCGAAACCCTGGCGGCGGCCCCGCCGGGCTTGGCCCTCCTCGTCGACGTCTCCGCCAGCATGGGCCTGCGCGATTCGGGCCCCTCCGGCGGGGAGCCGCGCCTCGGCCGGGCCGCCGGGCTCGCGTTGGCCGAACTAGGCGCGCTCCCGCCGGGCGCCCCCGCCGCCGTCTTCGCCTGCGGCCCGGCCTTTCGGGAGCTGTCGCCCGCGGGAACCGACCGCGCGGCGACGGCCCGCGCCCTCCGCTCCCTCGTCCCGACCGACGGGGGCTTCGACGAATCGGCCGCCGCGGCG
>DAINBW010000674.1:0-1646 GCA_036732745.1 Spirochaetales bacterium
GAGCGGGGCGAGCACGGTCAGGGCGGCGAGGAGCCTTCGCATGGGGGATCTCCGGTGAGGGCGGCGGGACTATAGCCGAGGAGCGTCCCCCGCCGCCGTACCGGTTGGATCTGGCCGCCCGGAGCCCGGGTTCGTGATAGGAGTCCGGGCGATGAACCGGGTCAAGGTCTGGCTGTACGCCGCCCTCGTCGCCGGCGTCGCGATCGCGGCGCTCCGGGCGCACACGATCGGGCTGCGCGCCGAGGCGGCGGCGGCCCTCGACGCGCGGCTCGAGGGCGCCGCCGCGCAGGCGGGCGCCTCGACGCGCGCCATCGCGCGCGAGGCGAGCGCGGCCGCCTCGTCCGCGGCCCGCGCGGCGGCGCTGGTCGCGGCCCTGAACGCGAAGGAACCCGCCCCCGCCGCGCCGCTCCGCGGCCGGCGCGGGAAGACGCCGCCTCCGTCCGCCGCGGAAGAGGATGCGCGCGAGGCGTCGCTCCGCGAGGCCGCCCGCGCCGCCCTGGCGAGCGCGGAGAAGACCTTCGGCTTCGACCTCCCCGACGCGACCGTCGTCACCGCCGGCAACCGCGAGTGGCTCTCCGGCAAGGGCCAGGCGAGCGTCGCCGAGGGCGAGGCGATGGCCTACCTGCGCGGCGCGATCGCCGGGAAGGCGAGGCGCGGGTGGGTCCGGCTGAACGGCGCCGTGTTCTACGCCGCGGCCTCGCCGGCCGGCGAGGGCGCCGGGCTCGTGGTCCTCGTCCCGCTCGACGAGGCCTGGACCAAGGCGGCCGCCTCGGCGGCGGGCGCGGAGGCGACGATCTCCGCCCCGGACGTGAAGCCGGTCTCGAGCCTCCCCGGGGACGCGGCGCAGCCGTTCGCGGGCTGGACCCTCGGCGCGGACGCGGCGCACGACGTCGGCCGGCTCGGGAGCGTCGCGGTGAGCCTCGGCCCCGTGAAGCTGCCGAAGCTGCCGCAGCCGTGCGGAGGCGCGGCCGCCTACCGGGCCCGCGCCGTCCCGCTCGAGGGCGTGAAGAACGGGTTCGTCGTGCTCGCCGCCTCGACCGCGGCGCCGTTCGGCGCCGTCGCCGCGAGCCACTACCGCGCGCTCGCCGTCGTCCTGGCGCTCTTCCTCCTGGGCGTCGTCGTCGGGTTCCTCGTCCGCACGCGCGAGGTCCCGTCCGCCGTGCCGGATGCGCTGGTCGCGGCCGCCGCCCGGATCGAGCGGGGCGACTTCGCGGCGCGCGCGCCGTCGATGGCGGGCCGGCTCGGGACGATCGCCAGCGCGCTCAACAAGGCGGCGGAGCTCGCCGGCCCCGCCGCCGCGGCCGCGACGGTGCGCGCGTCCGAGCCGGAGCCGTTCGCCCGCCCGCTCCCGGGCGCCCCCCCCTCGCGCCCGGCGCCCGCCCCCGGACCGTTCGACGCGGAGCCGGCCTCGCGGGCTCCTCCGCCCGCGGTCCCGGCCCCGGCCGCCGCAGCGGGCGACGTCGAGGCGGACGAGGAGACGCACTGGCAGCAGATCTTCCAGGACTTCCTCCGCACCCGCGCCGGCTGCGGCGAGGCGACCGAGGGGCTCACCTACGACAAGTTCCGCCTGAAGCTGGAGGGGAACAAGGCGGCGCTCGTCTCGAAGTACGGCTGCAGCACCGTCAAGTTCCAGGTCTACGTGAAGG
>DAINBW010000675.1:0-1643 GCA_036732745.1 Spirochaetales bacterium
TCCTGTCGAACCTGCGGGGTTGATGCTTGCAGGTGAAGCGCTGGTGCAACTCAAGGACTACGCAGGGGCGCGTCTGATCTACCGGGATGTCGAGAAAATCAATCCCGGCGAGCCGCTCATCGGCTACAACCTGGCGCTGATGGACTTCTTTCTGGGGGACTACGCCGACAGCCTCAAGAAGGTCGAGGCGGCGCGAAAGATCATAGCCGAAGCGGCCCGTGATCTCCTTCTTGATGTCCTCCTTGCCCGCGCCACGGTGCGCCATGAAGATGGCGAGGGCGGTCGCCTGGGCGCCCTTAACCCCCTCCGGATGGTCGTGCGTCGGCAAGGCGCTCGCCGCCGCCGCCTCCAGGACCGCCGCCTCGGTGTCGAAGGCCCAGGCGACGGGGCTCACGCGCATCGCCGAGCCGTTCCCGTAGCTGCCGTAGGGCCCCGCGATGTGGCCGGTCAGCCAGCGCCGGAAGCGGCCCCCGTAGCCCGAGTCCGGGTAGCGGCGGCCGAGTTCCCGCATCGCGGCACCGCAGTCGCCGCCCGTCATCACCGCCTTCGCGATCGCGAGGGTCATCACGCTGTCGTCCGTGAAGGACGAGCCCGCTTCGAAGAGCCTGAAGGCCTTGGCCTTGACCGGGCGGAACTCCCGCGTCGAACCGACCACGTCCCCGACTATCGCTCCCAGCATCCATTCCTCCTTGGCGCGCGCGCCGTTTTTTACATGGCTTTTAATCAAGGGAGCCCGCGGGCCCCCGCCGGCGGCTAGATGTCGAAGCCGAAGCCCGCCTTGCGGAGCCGGGCATAGGCGTTCCGGTCGAAGCGGTAGAGCCTGGCGGCGCGATGCGCGACATCGACCTCGTAGTCCTCCGTCTCCTCGAGGACGCCGGTGGCGAGGATCTTCTTGCGGAAGTTGCGCTTGTCGAGCGGGGCGCAGAGGATGGTCTCGTAGAGCCTCTGGAGCTGCGTGAGGGAGAACTTCCGCGGCAGGAACTCGAAGCCGACGGGCTCGCGCCGCACCTTGTCCTGGAGCCGCGCGAGGGCCGCCTCCAGGATGGCCGCGTGGTCGAAGGCGAGCCGGGGCGGCTCGTCCACCGGGAACCAGGCGGCGTTCCGCGCGTCGGTGTCCGCCTTCACTTCGTGTTCGAAGAGGTTGACGATCGCGTAATAGGCGACCGTGACGACGCGCTCCCGCGGATCGCGGCCCGGATCGCCGAAGGCGCCGAACTGCTCCACGTAGATCTTCTTGACGCCCGTCTCCTCCTCGAGCTCCCGCCTGGCCGCCTCGTCCAGCGACTCGTCCATCTTGACGAAGCCGCCGGGCAGGGCCCAGGAGCCCGCGAAGGGCTCAAGGTCGCGCTGGATGAGAAGAATCTTGAGGTCCCCGTCGTCGAGGCCGAAGACCGCGCAGTCCACCGTCACCGCGGGGTGGGGATATTCGTACCTGTACATCGCTCGCTCCCGCGCGGGCCCGCCACTCGCGGCCCGCATATGGTGTAGTATATACACTAACTGGCGGCTGTCAAGCGATGATCGCCGATTGCGATCCGGACCCGAGCCGAAGCCGCCCACCGCGGGGCTCCCCTTCACATAAAAAGCAAGGGCCGTCCCCTCGGGGACGGCCCTTGCTCTTTGTCCTTGGCTCACTCAGCGAC
>DAINBW010000676.1:0-1627 GCA_036732745.1 Spirochaetales bacterium
TGGGCAGCATATTCCCATATATGCGAAATCCTGTCAAGACGGCGACGCGAGCAGCCGTCAGTACTTACTTTTCTTCCTTCTTCGCGGCGGCTTCCTTGGCCTCTTCCTCTTCTTCCTTCTTCGCCTCGACGCGGTCCTTCAGGTCGGCGATGCCGATGAACACGGCGATGAGGCCGACGAAGAGCGCCAACACCGGGAGGGAGCCCCGCAGGAAGGCGAGGACATCCATCCACCAGCCCAGCGGGCCGGGAACGCAGGCGAAAACGGCGAAAGCCAGGAAGACGACACCGACTATCAAAGCGACCATGATTATTTCCTCCTAAACAGGGAGCGGCGCCGTGGCGAGCGCCGTCATCAAGCATAGCATCTCGGGGCGGCCTTGGCAACGCCCCATCGGGCTTTGCCTCTTCCTGAAAGCCGCGGGCCCGGGCTATACTCGCCGGGAACCGCAAATTCGCCCCCGCAGCGTCCCGAGGAGCCTCCATGATCGCCGCCAAATCCCTCGCCCTCTATAAAAACCGCCCCGCCCTCGTCCTCGAGGTCGGCAAGGACCGCCTCGAGATCAAGCTCGAGGACGGCCAGACGGTCAAGGTGCGGGAAAAGGACCTCGAGCCCCTCCACCCCGGCCCGGTCGCGGCGATTCCCGCCCCGGCGCCGGGCGGCGACTTCGAGACGGCCCGCGCCATGGCCGAACCGGGCCTCGCCCTCCCCTTGGGCGAGCTCGCCGAGCTCGTCTTCGGTTCCGCCGGCCCCGCGGAACTCCTTGCCTGCTGGAAAGAGGGCCTCGAGGGCCTTCGCTTTCGCCAAACGGAAGGCGGCCTCCTCCCCTTGAGCGACGCCGAACTCGCCAAGGAAACGGAACGCCGGGCCAAAAAGGAGAGCGAGGCCGCCGAGCGCGCCGCCTTCGTCGAACGGGCCAAGAAGGCGCGGGGCCGCAAGCCCGACGCGCCCGAGGCGGCCTTCCTGCCCGGCGACGAGCGCTTCCTCGCGGAGATCGAGGCCTTGGCCCTCGGCCGCAGCCAGAAATGCAAGGTTGCCGGGGACATCGGCCTGGCCGAGGAGCCCGAGGCGGCCCAGGCCTTCCTCCTCCGCGCGGGACGCTGGACGGACGCCGTCAATCCGCACGGGAGCCGCGCGGGCTGCGCCCTTTCGGCCCCGCGACTCGAGCTCGGCCCCGAGGTTCCGGGTCCCGCGCGCCTCGATCTCGGCGACCTCGAGGCCTGGGCGATCGACAACGCCTGGAGCCACGACCCCGACGACGCGATCGGCTTCGACGGCGAGGCCGTCTGGGTCCACGTCGCCGATCCCGCCGCCGTCATCCTGCCCGATTCCGCCGCGGACAAGGAGGCCTTGGGACGCGGCGCCACGCTCTACCTGCCCGAACTCACCGCCCCCATGTTGCCCGACGAGGCCCTCGAGCGCTTCGGCCTCGGCCTCGCGGAGCGCTCCCCCGCCCTTTCCTTCAGGATCCGCCTGGACGAGACCGCCGGCGTCGTCGGCGTCGACATCCACCCGACGACGGTCCGCGTCCGGCGCACGCACTACGCCGAGGCGGACGGCATCCTGGAGCGGGGAGAGTCGCCGGCCCTCGCCGCCCTGGCCCGCCTCGCCGAACTCCGCACGGCCC
>DAINBW010000677.1:0-1626 GCA_036732745.1 Spirochaetales bacterium
GGAACCGGGCATCGCGAAAATCGAAAAGCGCGAAGCCGGCAGCCAAATCTACTTTGACGACAAGGGCGTCGAGAAGCTTTTCGTCTTCGCGCCGATCGCGGGGACGCCCGGTTGGGCCTTCGGCCTCATCGTCCCGATGGCGGACATCCGCGCCCCGGCGGTCGCCCTCGGCGGCCTGCTCGCCCTCGTCGCCCTCGCCGTGCTCGTGGGCCTGGTCCTTTTGACCACCATCATCGTAAGCCGGCTTGTCCGGCCGATCGCCGGCGTGACCCATGCCTTGGCCGTGTTGGCCTCCGGCAACCTCGACCTTTCGGCCCTCGACAAGGACGAGCGGGCCGCGATCATGGCCCGCAAGGACGAACTCGGCGACCTGAGCCGCAACATGGATCTCCTCTACCTCAAGGTCGCCGGTTTCGCCACCGCCGTGAAGGCCGCGAGCGCCCAGGTCGCGGCCGGCTCCCAGGCGATCAGCTCGACGAGCCAGCAGATGTCCCAGGGCGCGACCGAGCAGGCCTCGAGCGCGGAAGAGGTCTCCGCGAGCCTCGAGGAGGCCGCCTCGACGACGCACTCCAACGCGGACAACGCCGCGCAGACCGAGGCGATAGCGGTGAAGGCCGCGGCGAGCGCGGAGAAGGCCGGCGTCGCGGTGCGCGAGGCCATCGGCGCGATGAAGGAGATCGCGAGCCGCATCTCCATCATCGAGGAGATAGCGCGGCAGACCAACCTCCTCGCCCTCAACGCCGCGATCGAGGCGGCGCGCGCCGGCGAGGCGGGCAAGGGCTTCGCGGTCGTCGCCAGCGAGGTGCGCAAGCTCGCCGAGCGGAGCCAGAAGGCCGCGGGCGAGATTTCCGCCCTCTCGGTGAAGTCGAGCGCGGTCTCCGACCAGGCCGGTTCCCTCGTGGACGAGACCATCCCCGCCATCAAGCGGACCGCCGATCTCGTGCGGGAGATCGCCGCGGCGAGCGGCGAGCAGAAGCAGGGCATGGACCAGATCAGCTCGGCCTTGAGCCAGCTCGACGGCGTCATCCAGTCCAACGCGTCCGCGAGCGAGGAGCTCGCCGGCATGTCGGAGGAACTGGCCGCCCAAGCCGCCAACCTCAAGGAGAGCGCCGCGTACTTCCGCGACGGCGCCGAGGCGGCCGTGGAGCTTCTCCCCGCGGCGGAAGGCCCGCGCGCCCCGCGGCGGCCCGCCGATCAAGGCCCCGCGCCTCGCGCCCTCCCGGCCGGTCCCCGCGGCGCAGCCCCCGCCCCGCGGGGCGCCGCGATCGCCGAAAGGCCGGCCGCGCGGACCACTCCCGCCACGCGCGCCATCGCGCCCCGCGGCGAGCCGCTGGACGAGGACTTCGAAACCTTCTGATCCATCGCGACAAAAGAATAGCCGCCCGAAAGGGCGGCTTATTCTATGGTGTCAGGGAAACGCCGTGCGGGACGATGCGCCGGCGGCGACTCGGCCCGCCGATCTCCGCCAAGCGCCGGATCAGATAGCCGGCTGGCCGCGGCGGTTCTTGACCCAGTCCATCTCCGCGCGGTATTCCTCGTCGGTCCTGACGAGGCCCATCTGCCGGCCCAGTTCCACGGCGAGCTCGGCGTAGCCTTGGCCGACGGCGGTGATGACATTGCCGTCCA
>DAINBW010000678.1:0-1626 GCA_036732745.1 Spirochaetales bacterium
GGCCGTGATCCTCGCCGTCGGCAACGAGGCGACCAAGCTCTTCGCCGCCCTCGCCCTCGCCTTCTCCATCCTGTCCTTCTTCTGGCGGCTCTTCCCCGCGATCCGGCGGATGGACAAGGCGGGCGCGGTTCGCCCCTCCGGCTACTCCAAGACCCTGGGGATCATGATCGCCGGCATGATCGTTCTTTTCTCGGCCGCCGCCCTTTCGGCTCTCGTCTGAGGGCCTAAACAGCGCCGCAGCCGGCGCCGCCCCAGGAGGCAACCCAGAGCCGCCCCAGGCGCTGTCGCCGGCGCCGCCGCGGGCCGGGATCGTTGCTCCCGCGGCCCGGCGTCGCTACAATAGGGATCCGGGGGAAACGCCATGATCGGAAGCGTCTGCGTGTTCTGCGGCTCGAGCAAGGGTACGCGGCCCGAGTATCTCGCCGCGGCGGAGGCGATGGGGGCGGAGATCGCCCGGAGGGGCATGAAGCTCGTCTACGGCGGGGGCAACGTCGGCACGATGGGCGCCCTGGCCAGGGCCGCCCTCGCGGGCGGAGGCAAGGTGCTCGGCGTCATCCCGCGGCGACTCCACGAGATCACGGAAAATCTCGAACTCACCGAACTCGTCGTCGCGGAGGGCATGCACGAGCGCAAGGCGCGGATGGCCGCGGAGTCGGACGCCTTCGTGGCCCTGCCCGGCGGCATCGGGACCCTTGAGGAGTTCTTCGAGGTCTGGGCCTGGCGCCAGATCGGCTATCACGCCAAGCCGGTGGGCATCCTCGACGTGGCGGGCTTCTACCGCCCCCTCCTCGGCTTCCTCGCGACGGTCGAGGCGGCGGGCTTCCTGCGGAGCGGCGAGATCGACGAACTGGTCGTGGCCGCGGATCCGGCGAGGCTCCTCGAGCTTCTCGAGGCGAAAAAGCCGCCACGTTCGACGAAGACGCCCGAGCGCCGGGCTTAAAGGCCTGCGGCCCGAAGTCGGCGGACCGAGGCCGGCGGCGTCCGACCTGGCAGGCGCCTGACCTACAAGGCGACCGGCCTACCAGCCGCCCGGCCTACCAGCCGCCCGGGCGGCGCGCCCCGAGGGCGTCGAGCTCCTCGCGGAGGTCGCCGATCTCCTGCAACCAGAAGGCCTTGCTTCCCCAATCGGGAAATTCCCGCTTGAACCAGTAGTCGCCGCGCTGCCGCGCGCGCCAGGTCAGGAAGTACAGCATCCGGTAAAGGCGCAGGGGCTCAAAGAGCGCATAACTCGTCGGATCGATCATGCCGAACTCCGAGTAGCCCTCCTCGAGGAAGGCGAGCTCGCGGGCGCAGTCGCCCGCCCGTCCGGGCAGGAGGAGCCAGAGGTCCTGCGCGGGGGGCGCGGTCGTCATGTCGTCGAAGTCGAGGATGACGAGGCCTTCCCCCGGCCGGTCGAGGACGTTGCCGCGGTGGAGGTCGCCGTGCACGCGTTGGAGCGCCAGCCCCTCGAAGCGGGGCGCCGCCAGGGCCAGGGCCTCGCGCGCGAGCTCCTCGAACTCGGATCGGAGGTCGCCGTGGACGAGGCCGAGGATCTCGGCGAGGTGGGCCTCGGCGAGCTCCGGACCGAGGCGGAGCCGCGCCGGCGCGGGACGGCGGCGGCCGACCGCGTGGAGGCGCGACGCGAGG
>DAINBW010000679.1:0-1623 GCA_036732745.1 Spirochaetales bacterium
GTTTCCGTCCTCGCGCCGCGGGGAACCATGGTAAAATCCGTCCATGTCCCTCGATGCGTCGCCCCGCGCGGGCAAACCGAGCCTGGCGCGGAAGCTCTTTCTCGCCTTGGCGCTCTTTCCCGCCCTGGAGACGGGCATCATGAGTCTCGTCATGAAAACGTCGATACCCCTCTTTCTCGACTCCACCTTCACCGCCCTCTCGGCAGCCCTGCTCGGCCCCTGGTGGGGCGCCGCCACCGGCCTCGCCATGCAGCTCTTCCAGGAGGCCGGACACGGCTTTCCCGGGGTCTACGCGCCCTTCGCGCTCTGTTCCGCCGCCACCGCCCTCATCGTCGGCCTGGCGGCCCGCCGCGGGCGCTTCGTCTCCGCCCTCGACCTGGCCGGCGTCACGCTCGCGGTGGCCTTGGCCAACGCGGCGATCGGCGCCGCGGTGGCCTTGGCCCTGTTCGGCGGCGGTTCGGGCTCCAACATAGACATTCTGGTCGCCGGCTTCAAGCTGGTCGTGCGGAACGAATATCTGGCCTGCCTACTGCCGCGCATCCCGATCAACATCGTCGACAAGGGCGTTTCGCTTGGCGCGGCTTTCCTCGTCGCCGCCTTCCTCCGGCGGCGCCGCTCCGAAGGCGGGGAGCGGCCCGCTGCTCAGTCCACGAGCCCGAGCTCGCGGCAGCAGCGGTAGAGCTCCAGCCGGTCGCCGACGCCCAGCTTGGCGAAGACCGAGGCGCGGTGGTTCTCCACCGTCTTCACGCTGATGCCGAGCTCGGCCGCGACGGCGGCGATTTTCATGTTGCCGGCGATGAGGACGGCCACGTCCTTCTCCCGGGAGGTCAGCGAGTCGTAGCGGCGGCGGGGGCCGTCGACGGGCTCCACCGGCGCGCCGCCGGCCAGGGCGGCGACGACCGTGCCGGCGCAGGGCGAATCGAGGAAGACCTCGCCCCGGAACACGGCCTCCAGGGCGTCGAGGACGCGGCTGGCGGGCGATTCCTTGGACACGAAGGCGCTGGCGCCGGCGCGGAAGGCCTCGGCGATGCGCTCGGCGTCGGCCGAGATCGAAAACACGACGAAGCGAAGCCCGGGCTGCCTGCGGGAAAGAGCGCGCACGAGGTCGATGCCGCTCCGGCCGGGCAGGGACAGGTCCACGACTGCGGCCGCGGGAGGCTCGCCCAGGGAAGCGATGCGCGATTCCGCTTCCTCCACGGACGAGGCTTCGCCCGCGAAGAAGAAACGCTCCGAGGATTCTATCGCGTAGCGGAGTCCGACGCGCACCACGGGGTGGTCGTCGACGATGAAGATGCCCTGTTCGCCGGCCATGGCCCTCGCCTTGTGTCCTATCTCGTTGCGGGGCGACGCGTCGCGGCCGCTTCCGCTCCCCGCCCCATGGCCGCCGCCGGCGCCGGCTGGATCGCGCGGACGGTGGGCGGCGGCACGGCTTGCGCCGAACGGGGGCATACGATCTTTTTTACATCTTTTTGGACATGCGAGCCAAGGCTCGGTGTCCAAGGTAAAACGGAATCGGGCGCCGCGGCACCCGGGGGATACCCTGAGGCGCCGCGGGATTCTTCCCGGAGCGGCTGTCCTGGCGGCGCCGCGCCGGGACCGCGCCAGGCTAGGCCTCCGCGAGCT
>DAINBW010000680.1:0-1607 GCA_036732745.1 Spirochaetales bacterium
GGGCCCCGGCGTCAGCGACGCCGTGCTCAAGGACCTGATCCAGACCCAGGAGAAGCTCGCCTGGAACTTCGGCCGCAAGCGCCGCACGGTCTCGATGGGCCTCTATCGCAGCGCCTCCATCGAGTGGCCGGTGAGCTACAAGGCCGTCGATCCGGACAAGACCCGCTTCGTCCCCCTCCAGGAGACCCGGGAGATGAGTCTCCGCCAGATCCTGAAGGAGCATCCGAAGGGCAAGGAATACGCCTTCATCCTCGAAAAGGAGGCGGTCCACCCCCTCCTCGTCGACGCGAAGGGCGGGGTCCTCTCCTATCCGCCCATCATCAACTCCGCCGACCTCGGCGCCGTGCAGGTGGGCGACGGGGAGCTCTTCGTGGAGCTCACGGGCACCGACCTGCCCTCCGTCGTCCTCGCCGCCTCCATCGCGGCCTGCGACCTCTCCGACATGGGCTACGCCGTGGAGCCGGTCGCCGTCGAGTACGAGTACGACACGGCCTTCGGCCGCCGCCTCGTCACGCCCTTCTACTTCCAGAAGCCGGTTTCCGTCGAGGCCGCCCGCGTCGCCAAGCTCCTCGGCAAGCCCTTCTCGGTCCAGGCCGTCGCGGCCGCGGTGGAGCGCATGGGCTCCGCGACCGAGATCCACGGCCAGTACGTCGCCGTGAAACCGGCCGAGTACCGGAACGACTTCCTCCACGCGGTGGACGTCGTCGAGGACGTGATGATGGGCCTCGGCATGGAGAGCTTCAGCCCCGAACGGCCGCACGACTTCACGATCGGCCGCCTTTCGCCCATCGAGTCCTTCTCCCGCAAGGCCAAGAACGCGATGGTGGGCCTCGGCTACCAAGAGATGATCTACAACTACCTCGGCGCCGGCCGCGACTTCGTCGAGCGCATGGGCCTCGAGCCCTCCGCCCTCGTGCGGATCTCCAACCCGATGTCCGAGAATTTCGAGTTCGTGCGCAACTCGCCCCTGCCGAGCCTCCTCAACTCCGAGGCGGTCTCGAGCCAGGCCGCCTACCCGCACCGCCTCTTCGAGGTCGGCAAGGTGGCGCTCCGCGACGAGAGCGAGAACTACGGCGTCGCGACCAGGCAGTATCTCGGCGTCCTCTCCTGCCACGCCGCGGCCGACTTCAACGAGATCGCCGCCCACGCGGCGACCCTCCTTTACTACCTCGGCAAGGATTTCACCGTCGTCGACCCGGCCTCCGGCGGCGCTGGCGGCGCGGGCGAGGATCCCCGCTTCATTCCGGGCCGTCACGCCGCCGTCCTCTACAAGGGCAAGCGCGCGGGCGTCTACGGCGAGGTCCATCCCTCCGTCCTCGAAGCCTGGGGCATCGGCATGCCCTGCGCGGCCGCCGAGCTCGACCTCGACGTCCTCTTGGCCTAAGGGAGGGCGCGTGGATCTCGACCGGGCCTACTCGCGCATCCCCGACCGCGTCTACGAGGACTTCCGCGCCTTCCTGGACGCCGCCGCCGCCCGCGGCGGCTCCCGGACCGCCTTCCGCTGGCGGCCCGAGGGGGCGGAGACCGAGTGTCTCGTCTCCTTCGCCGAGCTGAAGACCCAGGCCGACGGGGTAGGGTCCTTCCTTCTCGCCCGGGGCTTCGCGCGG
>DAINBW010000681.1:0-1607 GCA_036732745.1 Spirochaetales bacterium
ATCGCGTCCGCGCCACGTCGAGGAGGGTAAAGGTTCCCAAGACGTTCGTCCGGATGAAGGCCTCGGGCCCCAGGATGCTGCGGTCCACGTGGCTTTCCGCGGCGAAGTGCACCACCGTGTCGATGTCGTAGGCGGAGAAGGCCGCCTCCACCGCGGCGCGCTCGCGGATGTCCCCCTTGACGAAGACGTAACGCCCGGCCCCGGGGCCCGACGCGCCGACGCCGAAGCGCGCCTCGATGTCCGCAAGGCTCGAGGCGTTGCCCGCGTAGGTCAGGGCGTCGAAGTTGACGATCCTTCCCGCAAAGAGGCCAAAGGCGGCGGGATCAAGCCCCCCCGCGCCCAGGAGGTAGCGGATGAAGTTGGAGCCGATGAAGCCGGCGCCGCCGGTCACGAGTACGTTCTTGAAACTCTTCATATGTCCACCGTTTGTTCGTTTAGGTAGTCGGCCAGGCTCGTCCGCCACTCGGGCATCCGGATGCCGAGGACGCTCCCGAGTTTTTCCTTGGAAAGCACCGACCAGGCGGGCCGCGCCGCCTTGGTCGGGTATTCGTGGCTCCGGAGGGGCTTGATCGGTATGGCCGTTTCAAGCAGCCCCGATTCCAGGGCTTGCTGCTGGATCTCGATCGCAAAGTCGTACCAGGTGCAGACGCCCTCGCCGCTCGCGTGGTAGATGCCGTACCGGCGGGAGTCCCGCGCGATGATCCCCTCGATGGCGCCGGAAAGGTCCCTGGTCCAGGTGGGCGCGCCGTACTGGTCGCAGACCACGCCGATCGCGGGCTTTTCCGCCATCAGCCTGAGCATCGTGGCCACGAAGTTGGGGCCGTGTGCGCCGTAGAGCCAGGCGGTCCTGAGGATGAAGCTCGAAGGATTCCGCTCCAGCACCAGCGCCTCGCCCTCGGCCTTGCTCCGTCCGTAGGCGGTCGTCGGCGCCACGGGATCGGTCTCGACATGGGGTCGCGGCATGCCGTGCGCGTCGACCTCCCCCTTGCCGCTGAAGACATAGTCCGTGGAGAGGTGGATGAGCCGGGCGCCCGATTCCTTGGCGCAGGCGGCGATGTTCGCCGCGCCCGTCGCGTTGATCGCCCGCGCCAGCTCGAATTCCTCCTCAGCCTTGTCCACGGCCGTGTAGGCCGAGCAGTTGAGGATCCAGTCGATCCGCTTGCCGGCGGCAAAGGCCGCGAGCGCTTCTGGATCGCGGATGTCCACGTCCCGGTCGCTCGAAAGAACCGCGTAGCCCTTGGCGGCCAGCTCGACGCGAAGTTCGGTGCCGAGCATGCCCTTGGCGCCGATGATCCAGACCGTGGGCTTTGATGTGATTACCTTGTCCATCGTGGTGACTAGACTCCTGTCGCGACGCGGTTTTCGAGCAGGGGGAGGAGCGCGTCCTTTTCGGACAGGATGGGCTCCATGCCGAGCTTGGGCCATTCGATGCCGATGCTTGGGTCGTCCCAGCGGTAGCCGCCCTCGCTCGCCTTGTGGTATTCCGCCGTGCATTTGTAGAGGAACTCGGTGCCGTCCTCCAGGGTCAGGAAACCGTGGGCAAATCCGGGCGGAATGTAAAACTGGATCCGGTTTTCGGCGCTTAAGACCAGGCCGTACCATTTGCG
>DAINBW010000682.1:0-1603 GCA_036732745.1 Spirochaetales bacterium
GACCGGGGAGCTCCTCGCCGTCCTCGCCGACCCGGACGCCGCCTCGAAGGAGGCGCTCGTGCGGCAGTACGACCACGAGGTCAAGGCGATGTCGGTCGAGAAGCCCTTCACGGGCCTCGGCCGCGACGCGCCCTCCGACGGCGGCGTCCTCAAGCCGCGCTACGATTCCTGGCGCGGCCTCACCGTGACGCACGGCATCGCGCCCCGCCTCTCCGCGGAGGACCCCGGGGCGATGGCCCTGGCCGCCGTGGACGAGGCCTATCGGGCGCACATCGCGCTTGGCGGCGATCCCGACGCTGCCGTGGCCCTCGACAATTTCTGCTGGCCCGACCCCGTGGAATCGGCCGCCAACCCGGACGGCGCGAGGAAGCTCGGCGGCCTCGTGCGCGCCTGCCGCGCCCTCCGCGAGGCCTGCCTGGCCTACAACCTCCCCCTCGTCTCCGGCAAGGATTCGATGAAGAACGACGCCGTCGCCGGCGGGCGGCGCATCTCCGTGAAGCCGACCCTCCTCGTCACCCTCGTGGGCATCGCGGGCGACGTGCGGAAGACGCCCTCCACCGACCTGCTCGCGGCGGGCGAGCTCCTCTACCTCGTCGGCGACGGCGCCGGCCACGAGCTCGGCGGCTCCGTGCTGGAGCGCGTCCTGGCGGCCGGCGTCGCGGCGAGGGCCGAGCGTTCCGCCTACTCCCTCGGCGCCGTGCCGCGCGCGCGGCCGCTCGAGCACCGCGGCGCCTACCGCGCCCTGGCCAAGGCGATTTCCGGCCGCGCCGCGCGCTCGGTCCACGACCTTTCCGACGGCGGCCTCGCGGTCGCCGCCGCGGAGTCCTGCCTGGGCGGAAGGCTCGGCGCGGAGCTCCGGCTGGACGGCCTGGCCGAGGCGCTCCGCGGGCGCCTGCCCGCGGACCGCCCGCCCGAGGAGATCGCCGCGCGCCTCCTTTTCTCCGAGGCGCCCGGACGGCTCCTCGTCGCCGTGCGGGGCGAGGACCGCGAGCGCTTCGAGCGCTCCATGGCGGGCGAGCCCTGCCGCCTCATCGGACGGAGCGTCGCGGAACCGCGGCTCCGCGCATTCCTGGGCGGCGCCGCCGCGATCGACGCGGGACTCGAGGAGATCGAGGCCGCCTTCAAGACGCCCATCGCGTAAGGGGAATCCATGGAACCGAAAGCCATAGTCGTGGCCGGCAACGGCATCAACGCCGACGCCGAGCTCGCCGAAGCCCTTCGTCTCGCGGGCGCCGCACCCGAGCGGATCCACGTGAGCGAGCTCGTCGCCGATCCGGAACTCCTCCTCCGCGCGCGGATCGTGGGCTTCCCCGGCGGCTTCTCCTACGGCGACCACCTGGGATCGGGGCAGGTCCTGGCCCTCCTCGTGCGGCGCTCCCTCAAGGCGGCGCTCGAACGCTTCGTCGCCGAGGGCGGCTTTGTCATCGGCATCTGCAACGGCTTCCAGGCCCTGGCCCGCATGGGCATGCTGCCGAACCGCGCCGCCCTGGCGGGCCTGGCCCAGGGACAGCGTTCCGCCGGCGCCGCGCCGCTTCCCGCCGCCGCGCCGCTTCCCGCCGCCGCGCCGCTTCCCGCCGCGGCCTGGGAGCGGGAAGTCGCCCTC
>DAINBW010000683.1:0-1603 GCA_036732745.1 Spirochaetales bacterium
TCGCCGTCACGGAATTCGGCGTCGTGGACAAGGACGGCTCCGCGCCCAGCCCGGCGAGGACCGAACAAGAACTCTTCCTGGCGGCGAGGATCCTCGGCCAGCTCGGGCCGGGCGACACCGCCCTGAATCAGGTTCTCTACACGGACTACGCCGAGCCCGACGGAGCGGTCCTGCATCCCGCCGCCGGCGGCCTCACGGAAAAAGGCGCGAGAATGCTCGAGTTTTTCGCCTCCCGCCGGCGATAGCGCACAGCCGGGCCCGGGCGCGGCGCCGGGCCGGTTGCGCGCCTCACTTGGCGGCGCCGCCGGGCCGGTTGCGCGCGCAGGTTGCGCCGGGCCGGTTGCGCGCGGTACATGGCGGCGCCGCCGGGCCGGTTGCGCGCGGCCGGCGGCTCAGGCTATCCTCCTCTCCGATGTACGACGAAGAACGGCGCGTCTACGGCGTCTCCGAGCTCACCGCCCTCGTGCGGGAGCTCCTTGAGGGGGGCTTCCCCGCGGTCACGGTGGAGGGCGAGATCACGAACTGCCGGCCGGCGAGTTCGGGACACCTCTACTTCAGCCTGAAGGACCGCCAGTCCATGCTCCAAGCGGTGATGTTCCGCTACCGCACCCGCGGCCTCGGCTTTGAGCCGACGGACGGGATGCTCGTGCGCGCGCGGGGCGCCATCACGGTCTACGCGGCGCGGGGGCAGTACCAGCTCCTCTGCGAGGGGCTCGAACGCGCGGGCGAGGGCGACCTCCTCGCGATGCTCGAGGCGCGCAAGCGGCGCCTGGCGGCGGAAGGGCTCTTCGACGAGGCGCGCAAGCGCCCCCTGCCCCGCTTCCCCGAGCGGGTCTGCGTCGTCACCTCGCCGACGGGCGCCGCGGTGCGCGACATCATCAACGTGCTCGCTCGCCGCAACGCGGGCCTCGATCTCCGCATCCTGCCCGCCGCCGTCCAGGGCGAGGCCGCCCCGGCGGAGATCGTGGCGCAGATCGAGCGCGCCAACCGCTTCGCCCTCGGCGACGTCATCATCGTCGGCCGCGGCGGCGGCTCCCTGGAGGACCTCTTGGCCTTCTCCGACGAGGCGGTCGTGCGCGCGGTCGCGGCCTCGCGCATCCCCGTGGTGAGCGCCGTCGGCCACGAGATCGACTGGGCCCTCACGGACTTCGCGGCCGACCTCCGCGCCCCGACGCCGAGCGCCGCGGCGGAGCTCGTGAGCGAGAGCCGGGAGGCCCTGGCGCGCGAGGTCGCGCAACTCTCCGGCGAGCTCGAAACGGCGATCCGTTCGCGCCTGGACCGTGCGCGCTTCCTCCTCACCCGCTTCGAGCCCCAGGCGGTGGAGGGTCGCTTCATGCGCCTCCTCCACCCCGCCATCCGCCGCGTGGACGAGGCGCGCGACGCCCTCGTCGAGGGCATGCGCGGTCGGACGGGCGAGGCGCGGCACCGGATCGCGCTCGCCCTCGGCACCCTGGAGGCCTCGAGCCCGGAGGCGGTGCTGGCGCGCGGCTTCGCGGTGGTGCGGCGCCTGCCCGCAGGCGCCGGCGCCGGCGGCCGCCTCGGCGCCGGCGAGGCGCTGCGCGACGCCGCGGGCCTCGCGCCCGGCGAGCTCCTCGATATACGT
>DAINBW010000684.1:0-1578 GCA_036732745.1 Spirochaetales bacterium
CGGCTTCGACCCAGGCCAGGCGGTCGGCCATTTCCACCTCGTAACAGCGCGCGTTCATGAAGACCGCGCCGCCGAGGCTTCCCGGCATGCCGTAGAGATCCTCGAGGCCGGCGAGCCCGCGTTCCAGCGCCGCCTCGCAGAGCGCGTCCACGGTGGCGCCGGCCTCCGCGACGAGGAGAGTGTCGTCCGGGGATCCGTTCGGGTCGCCCCCTGGACCGTCTGCCGGACCGCCGCCCCGGGCGCCGCCCCGGCCGGCGCCCGGAGCCCCTTCCCCGACGCCGATCGCGGCCATGAGGCTCGTGTCGAGGACGATGCCGCGGATGCCGCGGTCGCCGACCAGGATGTTCGCGCCGCCGCCGAGCGCGAAGAGCGGAACGCCGGCGGCGCGCGCCTCGCGGAGGAGGCGCAGGCAGGCTTCCCGGTCCCTCGGGGAGACGAAGGCTTCGGCCGGACCGCCGATCCGGAAGGTCGTGTGGGCGGACATCGGTTCTTCGTAGGCTATCGCCGCGTTTATATTGATTTTTTCGAGGAAGTTCCGTAGTGTTGGCATGGACCGATCATAGCCGGGCCGGGGCGGGAGGCGCAAGCCGCGCCGCGCCCGCGAAGGCCCGCCCGCCGCCCGGCGAAGGCCCGCGCCTTCGCGTGGCCATTCCCGAGCTCCCTTTCCGCAGGAGGAAACGATGCCGACGCTCCGCGTGTACAACACCCTCGGGCGCGAACTCCAGGAGTTCCGCCCCCTCGTCCCCGGAAAGGTCGGCTTCTACGGCTGCGGCCCGACGGTCTACAACTACGCCCACATCGGCAACATCCGCGCCTACGTCGTCCACGACACGGTCTGCCGCGCCCTTCGCTATCTCGGCTACGGGGTCGAGCACGTGATGAACATCACGGACGTCGGCCACCTCTCCGACGACGCCGATTCCGGCGAGGACAAGATGGTCAAGAGCGCCCAGGAGCGCGGCAAGACCGTCTACGAGATCGCCCAGTTCTACACGGACGCCTTCTTCCGGGACCTCGACCGGATGAACATCGAGCGGCCGGAGATCGTCTGCAAGGCGACCGACCACATCCCCGAGATGATCGCCCTCATCAAGCGCATCGAGGAGCGGGGCTACACCTATTCCGCCGGCGGCAACCTCTACTTCGACGTCACCAAGTTCCCGAAGTACGGGGAGCTCGCCCTCCTCAAGCTCGACGAGCTCAAGGCCGGCGCCCGCATCGAGGTCGATCCGAACAAGAAGAATCCCGCCGATTTCGCCCTGTGGTTCACGAAGTCCAAGTTCGAGAACCAGGCGATGATCTGGGACTCTCCCTGGGGCCGCGGCTATCCCGGCTGGCACATCGAGTGCTCCGCGATGAGCATGAAATACCTCGGCGAGCAGTTCGACATCCACGCCGGCGGCATCGACCACATCCCTATCCACCACACGAACGAGATCGCCCAGACCGAGGCCGCCACCGGCAAGAAGTGGGTCAATTACTGGATGCACAACGAATTCCTCGTGCTCGACAAGGGCAAGATGTCCAAGTCGGCCGGCGGTTTCCTCACGGTGCAGAGTCTCGTCGACCAGGGCTTCG
>DAINBW010000685.1:0-1571 GCA_036732745.1 Spirochaetales bacterium
ACCAAGGTCTTGAGCCTCGTCGACGAGCTTTCCTCCCTGGGCGACGGCCACCTCTATCCCCATACGGAAGGCCTGCCTCCCCTCGAAGCCCTCGATCCCGAGAGCTGCTACTGCTATTGGGACGCGGTCCTGACCACCGCCAAGGGCGAGAACGACATCCGGGACGTCTTCATCTTCGTGGAGGACAACTCCGAGCTCAAGATCGAGCGCCTCGAGGAGCCGCCCCTGGACGACGAGGGCCGCTCCAAGCGTCTCGGCGAGATCCTCATCGAGCGCGGCCTCGTGACCCGGGATTCGCTCCGCGAGGCCCTGGGCTCGCAGAAGAAGCTCGGGGAGGTCCTGGTGGAGAAAAAAATCGTGACCAAGCCGGAAATCGAGTCGGCGCTGGTGGAGCAGGACCATCTCAAGAAGGTCCAGGAAAAGAGCGAGCTCGGCCAGGGCTCCATCCGCGTGGCGAGCGACAAGCTCGACGCCCTCGTGGACCTGGTGGGCGAGCTCGTCACCCTGCAGGCCCGGCTTTCCCAGACCTCCTTCGAGATCAAGGACGGCCCCCTCGCCTCGATTTCCGAGCAGTTCGAGCGCCTCATCGCCCAGCTCCGCGACAACACGATGTCGATCCGGATGCTCCCGATCGGCAGCACCTTCAACAAGTTCCGCCGCGTCGTCCGCGACCTCTCCCTCGAGCTCGGCAAGGAAGCGGAGCTGATCACCGAGGGCGCCGAGACCGAACTCGACAAGACCGTCATCGAGAAGCTGGGCGATCCCCTCGTCCACATCATCCGCAACTCGCTTGACCACGGCATCGAGCGTCCCGACGCGCGCCAGTCGGCGGGCAAGGACCGGAAGGGAAGCATCACCCTGGCGGCCCGGCATTCCGGCGCCTACGTCCTCATCCAGGTGACGGACGACGGCAAGGGCCTCGACAAGGAAGCCATTTACGCCAAGGCCGTGGAACGCGGCATCATCGCCCCCGGCCAGGAGATGAGCGAGGGCGACCTCTACCTCCTCATTTTCGCGCCGGGCTTCTCGACGGCCAAGGTCGTCAGCTCCGTCTCCGGCCGCGGCGTCGGCATGGACGTCGTCAAGCGGGAGATCGACTCGCTCGGCGGCTCCGTGAGCCTCTCCACCGAACCCGGGCGGGGCACCACGGTGACCCTCAAGATTCCCCTCACCCTCGCCATCATCGAGGGCCTACTCGTCCGCATCGAGGACGAGCACTATGTCATCCCGCTGTCCTCCGTCGACGGCTGCATCGAGATCAAGCGCGAGGAGCTCGCCGCCTACGGGGACCGGCGCATCCTCTCCTACCGCGATGAGCTCGTGCCCTTCGTATCCCTCCGCGGGGCCTTCGAGACGCCCGGCGGGGAGCCCGAGATCGAGCAGATCGTCATCGCCAACTCGCAGGACATGCGGGTCGGCTTCGTGGTCGACCAGGTCGTCGGGGACTACCAGACCGTCATCAAGCCCCTCGGGCGGATGTTCAAGGACGTGGAAGGCGTCTCCGGGGCCACCATCCTCGGCGACGGCACCGTCGCCCTCATCCTGGACGTCAACCGGCTCGCGGCCGCGGT
>DAINBW010000686.1:0-1564 GCA_036732745.1 Spirochaetales bacterium
GTCGAGATCCGCGGTGGTCATCAGTACGCCGGTCACCACTATCACCGCCAGCGCCGGCACGACCACGCGGTGGGAGGGGGCGAGGAGGTCGGCCGCGAGGCGCCGTTCCTTGGCGCCGCCCCGGGCCCCGCGCATACCCTCGTTCCCATGGAAATCGACCTTGCCCGCCGCTGGAGCATCCTCCTCGCCGATCCTGACTCGCCGAACGGCATCCTGCCGCCGGAGGAACTGGAAGCCGTCCTGGCCGAGCCCTCCGCCGTCCCGGATCCCGCCCGCTTCGCCGCGGCTGAACTCGCCGCCTTCCTCGCCCGCGTCGGCGGCATGCCCGTCCGCGCCGGCCGCGGCGACGAAGGCCCCGAGGAGGGCCTCCTCATCCTGGACCCGGGCGCCGACCGGAGCCCGCCGGCCGCAGCGCGGCGCGGCTTCGCCTGGCGCGCCGCTCCCGCGCGGATCGAGCTGTCGGGCGACTCGCCCGCCGGCCTCCTGGCCGCCACCTACGACTTCCTTCATCACGCGGGCGCGCGCTGGACGACGCCCGGCGGAGAAGGCGAACGCCTGCCCGAAGCCTCCGCCGGCGGCGGCCTCGCGCTGGATGCCATGGCCGCCCGCTCCAGGGGCCCCAAGCTCGCTCCCATCCTGATCCTGGGGCACGGCGCCTATCTCGAAGAAGCCGAGGAGTATTTCCTCTGGGCGGCCCGGAACGGCTATGTCGGTGTCTTCATGCACACGATCGAAGGGCCCTTTGCCCTCGGCGCCTGCCCGGCCCGCCGCTATGAAGGCATGCGGCCCCGCCTCGCCGCCCTCGCGGCCCGCCTCGGCCTGTCGGTTGAAGAGGGCGGCCATCTCCTTTCAAGCTTCCTGCCGCGGCGCCTCTTCCGCGGCCGCCCCGAGCTCTTCCGCATGGTCGAGGGCAAGCGCCGCGCCGACCGCAACTTCTGTCCCTCCAATCCGGCCGCCCTCGCCCTCGTCAGGGAGAACTTCGCGGCCTTCGTCCGGAGCCGGCCGGAAGTCGCCGTCTTCCACGTCTGGCCCGACGACCTCCCGGGCGGAGGCTGGTGCTCCTGCCCCGATTGCGCGGGCGCCCTGGCCGGCGCGGGACTTTCGCCGGCCGCCCAGTCCCTCACGGCCGCCCTCGCCCTCGCCGCGACCCTGAAGGAGCTCCGTCCCGGGGCCATGCTGTCCTTCCTGGCCTACCACGACACGGAGGAGGCCGCGGCGGCCGCCGTCGCGCTGGCGCCGGCCGGCCTGCCGCCGAACCTCGAACTCCTCTGGGCGCCCCGGCGACGGAGCTGGGCCCGCGGCTACGGCGCCTCCGTCGACGCCGGCGCGGGAGCCGCCCTCAACGCCGCCTCCCGCGCCTCCTTCGAGGCGGCCAGGCCCGCCTTCCTGGCCGGCGGCGCCGCGATTTTCGAGTATTACGAGGACGCCCTGCTCTTCAAGGGCGCCGTACCGCCCCTGGCCGCGACGATGGCGGCGGACCTCGCCTATTACGCCGGCGCCGACACGGGCGCGGGCTTCGGCACCGGCACGAGCGCCGGCACGGGCGCCGGCTCTGGCGCCGAAG
>DAINBW010000687.1:0-1562 GCA_036732745.1 Spirochaetales bacterium
CGAGGCGAGACCGCCGGCCGGCTTTTCCGCGGGCGCGGCGCCCGCGCGGCCGCCGGGATCGAAACCGACGCCGATCTCCGCCCAGGAATCCGCCTCGGAGGAAGGTTTCCGGGCCGCTGCGGCCTCTTTGGCGCGCCGCGCCGCGCGCTCAGCGGCCAGCGCCCCGAGGGACACATAGGTTTTGTGGGAACCGCCCGGATCCCGACCGAGCGCCGCCAGCCAGCGCCGCTCGGCGAGTTCGCTCTTGCCGGCGAGATAGGCGGCGTCGCCGAGGAGGCGGAGCTCCGCCGGGTCCGCTCCCTGGTCGGGCCGGGCCGCCAGGAGCTCGTGGAGCCCGGCGTCCCAGAGGAGCTCGGGTCCGGGGTTCGCCCCCCGCTCAAGGGCCAGCGAAAGGCGCGCTCCGGCGCCGAAGCGGTCGCCCGAAACGAGGGAAAAGAGCGCCGCGTCGACGAGGAAATTCGGCGCCCCCGCCGCGTTCGCCAGCCGATCGAAGCGGTCGGCCGTATAGTCGCCGGAAGCAAGCTTGCCGGCCTTCATGGTCTGGATGTAGGCTTCCGCCCAGAGATCGGGATGGTCATCGACCGACAAGGCGCCGGCGAAGAGGGCCAAGGCCTTCTCCGGGGCGCCGGAGCGAAGATAGAGGTGGGCGGCCGCGCGGGCGACCGGCTCGGAACCGGCCATCGCCGCGAGCGCCTTGCCCGCGGCCTCCGCGATCCGGCCCGAATCGCCGCCGTCCTCGGCGGCCCGCGCCCGCTTCAGGACCGAAAGCCAATCGGCCGATCTGGAGGCGAGCTTGTAGGCGGCGGCGAATGCGGCCTTGCGGGCCGCGGGGCCCGACACCGCCGGTCCGCGCTCCTCGAGGGAACGGTCCAGGGCGGAGCGGGCCTCGAGGAAGGTCGAAGGTCCCCGCGCGCAGGAGGCGAGAGAGGCGACGCAGAGCAACGCGCAGGCCGCGCGGAGCGCCACGCGCGCCCCGCGGCCCGCCGCCGCGGCGCCGTGCCGGCCCGCGACGCGCCACCGCCTAACGCGGCTCGGCTGCCTTCCAGATCCCATCGAGCACCCCGTTTATGAAGCGGTAGGAGTCCTCGGAGCCATACTCATTCGCGATCTCGATCGCTTCGTCGATCGTGATCTGGGCGGGTATGTCGCGCTGGAAAAGGAGCGAATAGGCTCCGATCCGGAGGATCGCGAGGTCGACGCGCTTCAGGCGCTCGAAGGACCAGTTCTGGAGGTGGGCCTTGATCGCGACGTCGACCGCCTCGATGTTCTCCACCGCGCCGGCGATGAGGAGGCGAGCGAAGACCTTGAGCTCCTCCTCGAGGCCGGACCGCTTCTCCTCGTCGAGCCAGGAAAAGTCGAGGAGGTCGCGGACGGGGGTGCCGGAGGCGTCCCAGGCGTAGAGGGCCTGGAAGGCGAGGATGCGCGCTTTGCGTCGTGATGCCACGTCGGGTCCTTAGAAGTTGAGATTCTCGTCGTAGATCTTGACGGTGGATTCCTTGCGGAGCTGGGCGACGAGTTCGGCCTGGATCCGGGAAAGCACCTCGTTCTGGCGCTCCATGGCG
>DAINBW010000688.1:0-1556 GCA_036732745.1 Spirochaetales bacterium
GCGACGCGGACGCTCAAGAAGCCGACCCTCGCCCGCCTCGACCAGGCCATCAAGGACCTCGTCATGGACAAGGTGAAGCAGGGCCAGCTCGACCGCTCCGACCTCACCTTCCGGGACCTCGAGACGATCCGCAACACCTTCGCGAGGATCCTCGCGGGGCACTTCCACTCGCGCATAGAATACCCTAAGCTCGTCAGGGAGGCGCGCGATGAACGAAGTTGAGATCTCCCTCGAAGGCGTCGAGGACCTGCCCTGGATCGAAGCCCTGCGGGCCTTCGCCCTCGTCGCGCTCGACGCGCTCGGCAAGTCCAACTGGGATCTCTCCATCCTTTTCTGCGACGACGCCTTCATCCGCGGCCTCAACCGCCAGTACCGCGACAAGGACGAGCCGACGGACGTCCTCTCCTTCGAGCAGGGCGACCGCTACCGGGATCCGGAGGGCGCGGAGCGCGTGCTGGCCGGGGACATCGTCATCTCCCTCGGCGGCCTCGAGCGCAACGTCGCCGATTTCGGCGTGAGCGCCGACGAGGAGCTGAAGCGCCTCGTCGTCCACGGCATCCTCCACCTTTCCGGGATGGACCACGAGGACAACGACCCCGACCGGCTCATGCTCCGCCTGCAGGAAGAGCTCCTGGCCTCCCTTCCCGCGGCGAGGATCCTATGACCAACGAAGGCTTCATCCAGCGGCTCCGCCGCCTGGGCAAGGACCGCGCCAAGGCGGCCACGGCGGCCGGCGCCCGCGACGAGGGCGAAGAGGCCCGCGCCGAGCGCCGCGAGATGATCAAGGGCGTCCAAGAGTTGGCCGAAACGACGGTGAAGGAAGTGATGGTCCCCAGGATCGACACGGTCTTCATCCCCCTCGATTGCGGCCGCGAGGAGCTGTTCGAGACGGTCGGCTCGACCGGCCATTCCCGCTTTCCCGTCTACCGCGAGAGCATCGACGAGGTCGTCGGCATCCTCTACGCCAAGGACCTCCTCCGTTCCCTCGTGCGCGGCGACGAGGTCGCCCTGTCCGAGCTCGTCCGCAAGCCCTTCTTCGTCCCGGAATCCAAGCGCATCGACTCCCTCCTCCGGGAGATGAAGCGACGCCGCGTCCACATCGCCGTGGCGGTGGACGAATACGGCGGGGTCTCCGGCATCGTCTGCCTCGAGGACATCATCGAGGAGATCGTCGGCGAGATCCAGGACGAGTTCGACGACGAGCACGAGGCCCTCGTCAAGCTCGGCGACAACGCCTGGCTCTGCGACGCGCGCGCCGACCTCGACGACCTCAACGAAAAGCTCGCGCTGGACCTGCCCGCCGACGACTTCGAGACGCTCGGCGGCTATGTCTTCGACCTGTTCGGCCGCATCCCCGCCCGCGGGGAGCGCATCGTCGCCGGCGGCCTCGAGTTCGCCGTCCAGGACATGGAAGGGAACCGCATAACGCAGATAAAGATCCAGCGCCGGCCTCCCGAGGAGATCTAGCATGGAGCACCATCGCGCCCGGCGGCCCTCCGCGGCCGCCGCAGCCCTTCGCGGCGTCCTCTGCCTCTTCCTGGCCCTCGCCGCCGCCG
>DAINBW010000689.1:0-1547 GCA_036732745.1 Spirochaetales bacterium
CCAGCCGCGACCGCCCGCGTCCCCGCCGTGCCGGCCGCCGCGCCGGCCTGGCCGTCCGAGGCGAGGGCGACGAGGGAGGCGACGACGAGGGCCGCGAAGAGGAGGGCCATCGCGCCGACCGCCCACTTCTCCGCGACGCCGAGGACCTTGAGGCCGAAGGCGGCGACCGAGGCGGCGGCCGCGTAGAAGAGGACCGCGCCCCAGGGCGCGGCGAGCCCGACGCCCGCCAGGACCTCGCCGCCGCCGGAGACGTAGGCCGCGAGGTTGGCCAGGAAGACGACCGCCATGACCGCGAAGAAGAGCCAGGTGAAGACGGCTCCGCCCTTGCCGGTGAAGAGGTACTTCCGGAAGAGCTCCACGATCTGGCTGCCCGAGCCGTCGCCGACGGCGAGCTCGGCGATCATCAGGTGGAGGAGGAGGGAGAGCGCGTAGGCCGCCGCCAGCACGGCGAGGGAGGGCAGGATCCCGTTCAGCGAGACGAGGTAGGGGAGGGCGAGCATGCCCCCGCCGATGCCGTAGCCCGCGATGACGCTCGTGGCCTCCGCGAAGCTGAGCCGCTTGTCCGCGCCGTTCATAGTTTCCTCTTTCCCGCGCGGAGCGCGGCCAGGGCGAAGCCCGCGAGCCCCTCGGGCGGGGCGACGAGGGGCGAGCCCCCGAGCCAGGTCCCGAGGGCCTTGATTTCGTGCAACGCGTCTTCAGGCGTCGCGAAGGGGTCGCGGTCGAGGAGGGCGAAGTCCGCGTGTTTGCCCTTTTCGAGCGTGCCCCGCTCGGTCTCCTCGTTCGCCGCGTAGGCCCCGCCCCAGGTGTAGGCGCGCAGGGCCTCGTGGAGGGTCAGGCGCTCCGCGGGGTCGGGATGGAGCACGGCGCCCGCGACCTGGACGAAGGGGTCGAAGGGCTGGACGGGCGCGTCGGTGGAGAGGGACAGCACGGCCCCCGCCTCCATGAGCGAGCGCAGGGGGCAGAACGACGCGCGCGCGCCTTCGTCGAGGGCCTCGCCGTAGGAATGGAAGAAGCGTTCGTCGAACCAGGCGAAGCCCGGCTGGACGGGGAGGACGAGGCGGCGCCGGCCCGCGCGCTCGACCTGGTCGGGCCGCGGGAACTCGAAGTGCTCGATGCGGAGGCGGCGGCCGTTATGCGGGTCGCCCGCCTCGTCGAGGAGGCGCTCGTAGGCGGCGAGGGCCGACTCGATGGCGCGCGGGCCGATCGCGTGGGCCGCGACGCGGTAGCCCGAGCGGACGAAGGGCGCCGCCAGGGCGTAGGCCGCCTCGGCGTCCCGGTAGAGCTCCCCCGCGTGGCCGCGGTCGCGGTAGTCCCGGTCGAAGGCGGCGCTCCGCGAGGAGACCGAGCCGTCCATCTCCCAGGCCAGGCAGCCGCCGGCGCGTTTCTCGCCGAGGACGCGCGCGTAGCGCGCCACCTTGGCCGGATCGGTGTACTGGAGCCAGAGTTTGAGGCGGAGGGGCAGGCGGGGACCGAGGAGGGCGAGGGCCGCGACGCCGGGATCGCTTGTGGCGTCGTCGAAGCCCTCGAGGCAGTGGATGGAGCCGAGG
>DAINBW010000690.1:0-1530 GCA_036732745.1 Spirochaetales bacterium
CGTGGGCGGGATCGAAATCGCCCTCTTCCGGACCATGCACATCCCCGACTCGGCCGCCGATTGGCGCGATTCCTTCCCGAGCTACGGCCTCGTCCTGGACCGGCGGGTGCTCTTCACGAGCGACAGCCGCTACGATCCGGCCATGGTCGCGGCGATGGAGGCGGCCTTCCCCCTGGAGGCCATCTTCCACGACTGCCAGCTGTTCAAGGGAGGCGTCCACGCCGCCCTGGAGGAGCTCGCCGCCCTCCCCGCCTCCACCAAGGCCAAGACCCGGCTCATGCACTACGGCGACAAGATCGACGATTTCCGTCCCCGGATCGCAGAGCTCGGCTTCGCCGGCGTCGCGGAACAGGGCGAAACCTACCGCTTCCGCTAGCCGGACCGGCCCTTCGACACTTGCCGAAGGGCGCCCCGCTTCGTTATTTTTCACCGGAACCCCAACCCAGCGTCCCAAGGCTAGAAAGGTATCGACCATGTCCAAGCACCACTTCAAGACCGAGGTCTCGCGCCTCCTCGACCTCATCATCCACTCGCTCTACTCCAACAAGGAGATCTTCCTCCGGGAGCTCGTCTCCAACGCGTCCGACGCCCTCGACAAGCTCTCCTACCTCCGCGTCTCCGACGAGGCCTACAAGACCCTCGCCCACGAGCCGCGCATCGAGGTGCGCATCGACAAGGAAGCCAAGACCCTCACCGTCCTCGACAACGGCGTGGGCATGGACGAGAAGGAGCTCGAGGACAACCTCGGCACCATCGCCCGCTCCGGCACCAAGCGCTTCCTCGAGGCCCTGCCCCAGGAGGCCAAGAAGGACTCGAACCTCATCGGCCAGTTCGGCGTCGGTTTCTACTCGGCCTTCATGGTCGCCGACCGCGTCGAGGTGACGAGCCGCCGCGCCGGCTCCCCCGCGGCCTTCCGCTGGGCCAGCGACGGCAAGGGCGAGTACGCCATCGAGCCGGTGGGCTCCTTCGACGCGCCCGGCGCCCACCCGACCGCCCAGGGCACCGAGGTGCGCCTCTTCCTCAACGCCGAGGGCGAGGAACTCCTCTCGCGCTGGCGCGCCGAGGAGATCCTCAAGAAGTACTCGAACCACGTCGCCTACCCCATCCACCTCGTCTCCTCCGAGCCCGAGTACGGCGAGGACGGCAAGCCGAAGGGCGAGACGCGGAAGGACGAGCAGGTCAACGCCGCCAGCGCCCTCTGGCGCCGGCCCAAGGCCGAGCTCAAGGACGAGGACTACAAGGAGTTCTACAAGGGTTTCGCCGCCGAGCACCTGGGCTTCGGCCACGCGGACGAGGAACCCCTCCTCTGGATGCACACCCGCGCCGAGGGCACGATCGAGTACACGAGCCTCTTCTTCATCCCGAAGAAGGCGCCCGCCGACCTCTACCGCGCCGACTACCGGCCCGGCGTCAAGCTCTACGTGCGCCGCGTCTTCATCACCGACGACGAGAAGGAGCTCCTGCCCGTCTGGCTCCGCTTCGTGCGCGGCGTCATCGACAGCGAGGACCTGCCGCTCAACGTGAGCCGCG
>DAINBW010000691.1:0-1522 GCA_036732745.1 Spirochaetales bacterium
TGACGAGCCGTTTTTGGGCCGCGGATCGACGAGACCAAGGCAAAAGCGTGATTCCCTGGCTCGTTAGCTGGTTTTATGCTTTTCGCGATCCTAAGTCCAACAGGCTCCTAGGCCCGCTTCCAGAGCTTGGCGCCCCACCAGACGTAGCCGACGCCGAAGAGGGCGTGGGCCACCGTGTGGAGGGCCTCGCGGAGGCCGCGGACGCCGCCGAAGAGGCCCGCGTCGACGGCGGGGAGGGAGGCGGCGGGATTCGCCGTCAAGGCGAAGACGAGGGCGCTCGACTTGTAGAGCGTGAGGGCGAGGGTGAGGACGACGCCGACGGCCGCGAGGACGAGGGCCGTGTTCACGGCCCGCCAGGCCTTGGCGTCAAAGCGCTCCTTGAGTAGGGCGCTCGCGCCGAGGAGGAGGAGGGGCAGGGCGAAGCCGTACATTATCGCGTGGCCGTGGGTGACGAAGTCGCGCCCGCGCACGAGCTCCAGGGTTGTGGAATCGAGGAGCTTCTCGAGGGGGCGGAAGCTTTCGCGCGTGTAGACGCCGACGGCCAGGCCGACGAAGAGCATGGCCAGGGCGAAGCGGATCGTTCGCCTGCGGATGATTTCAAAGGTCATGTTTGCACTCCTTGGTGCAATCAATATACAAAGTTCATCTCAGGGCGGCAAGGGCTTTTTCCAGCATCCCCCGCGCCGCCTGGGCTCCCGTCGAGAAGGCAGCCTGGAGATTGTATCCGCCGGAATCGCCGTCGGCGTCGAGGACTTCGCCGGCGAAAAAGAGGCCGGGCGCGACGCGCGACTCCATCGTCTTCGGATTCACCTCCGCGAGGTCGACGCCGCCGGCCGTCGCCATTGCCTCGTCGAAGCCGCCGAGGGCCAGGATCTCGGCGGGGTAGGCGCAGGCGAGGCGGCACAAGGCCTCGCGGCTTTCGCGGCGCAGTTCCGCCGAGCTCTCGTCGTCGGCCAGGCCGGCCAGCTCGACCAGGCGCTCGGCCAGGCTTTTCGGGAGGCCCGCCGCGGCCAGGGAGGTCTTGGCGAGGGCGCGGGGCGCCGCCTTGAGCGCGGCGTCGAAGCGGGCGCGGAACTCCTCGATCGGGCATCCCGCAAAGCCGAGTTCGAGGAGGTCTCCGGGGCGCATGTCCCGCGAGGCGTCGAGGACGAGGGGGCCGGAGAAGCCTTCATGCGTCACGAGGAGGTCGCCGGAGCGGGCGGCGAGCTTTTCGCCCCCGCGCCGGAGGACAAGGCCCGCGTCCCGGAAGGAAAGGCCCGCGAGGCCGGCCAGTCCCGTGGCGGCGAAGCCGCGGATCCGGACCGCGGCGAGGGCCGGGCGGGGCGGGACGACGCGGTGGCCGAGGGCCGCGGCGAAGGCGTAGCCGTCCCCCGAGCTGCCGGTCTTGGGGTAGGAGGCCCCTCCCGTCGCGATGAGGAGGAGGGGCGCGCGGAAGCCTTCCTCTTCCCCCAGTCCGGCGGCTTCGGAGCGGACGGCGCGGAGGAGGAAGCCCGCGTCGACCCGCTCGGCGGAGCGGACGCGG
>DAINBW010000692.1:0-1511 GCA_036732745.1 Spirochaetales bacterium
ACAGCCCTTCGATCATGATGGCGGCCACGCGCGGAAGGGGCAGTTCCATGAGGAGCGCCACCTCCACCGGATGGAGGCCCTCGGCGACCTTGCCGGGCACCTGGTAGGAGCCGACGAGGAGGCGCGGGGGCGACCAGGCGTCGCCGGCCCAGGTGATCTCCGTGAGGAGGGCGCGCCGCTTCCTGAAGGCCGCGAGCCGGCGGGCATACAGGAGAACCGCGACGGAAGCGAGGAGCCCGAGGGCGGCCAAGGCGACGAGGGGCCGCTTTCGCAGTCCCGCGTCGAGATGGTCGACGTAGGGCGCGGCGGGTTCCTCGTAGGCTTGGCGGACTTCGCCGCCGGAAGCGTCGGCCGCTCCCTCGCCCTGGACCGCCTCGGCGAGGGTCGCGGCGGAAAGGTCGAGGTAGCCTTCGGGGAAATACAGCCTTAAGCGCTGGGAGCCGCGGGCGGGCACCTTTTCCTGGAAGAAGAGCCCCGTGAGCCAATGGCTTCCGTCCTCGGCCCGGGTGCCGTACCAGTCGATGCGGTTCTCCGCGTTGACGCTCTCCTCCGTGCGCAAGGGGATCTCCGCCTTGGCGGCGGAATCCAGGGTCTCGCCCGCGACCTTGCGCGGCAACACGAGGCGGACGGCGCGGCTTTCCAGGGGCTCGTCCCACCAGACGGGGCCCCAGTCGAAGTAGACGAGCCGATTCCCTTCCGCGTCCGTCGTGAGCCCGACGAGCCGCTCCGCGGCGAGGTCGCCGGCATACGAGAGCGTATAATGCGCCGTGCCGGAAAAGCCCTTGCCGCGCGCGACGACGACGTCGTAGCGGCCGCCCGAAAGCCGGGAGATGTCGAGCGGATAACGCTTGCCGTCCGGCAGGTCGGCGAAGCAGCGCTCGAGGTCCCAGACGGGATCGAAGGCCGAGCCTTCGAAGTAGAAGCCGTGCATCTCGCCGCCGGAGGCGCGCCACTCGAGGCGCTCGTGGACGGCGGCCTTGCCGTCCGGCCTGAGGACGAGGGTGAGGTCGAGCGTCGCGAGGTCGGCCTCGAGGCCCGGGGCCGCCGCGGCCGCTAGGATCAGGGCGAGGGCGCAGAGCGCGGACTTGGGGCGCGCGGATCGTTTCACTTGAGTTCCTCCATGGCGGCGAGCCGATCGGCGCCGGCCGGGCCGGCCGAGACCGCGTCGCGGGCGCGGACGAGGTCCGCGGCCTTGTCCCGCAGGGCGGCGGCCACGCGGGCGGCCGCCTCGGGGAAGGGATGGGCGTCGACGCCGCCGAAACGACGCTCGGAAGCCGTCTCGTCGGCCTCGCGGAGCCACGCGTCCACGAGGGCCAGGGACTCCTCGAGGGCGGCGGCCGCCAGGGGCTCGCGGAGCCCCGTCGCCGCCGCCGACTCGACGTAGCGCCCCGCCTCGAGGACGACGAGGTCCCGCGCGGCGGCGACGGTCGGCTCGGCGATCCGCATGGCCGCGAGGCGGCGCCGGAGTTCGGCGGCCGCGGCGTTGAGCCCGCGGTCCCGCTCGGCGCGGA
>DAINBW010000693.1:0-1506 GCA_036732745.1 Spirochaetales bacterium
CGGCCGGCGACGGCCGAACCCGCCATCGCGCAGATCGGCTTTACCATCCCGGCGACGCGCGCCAGCTATGCCGACAAGATTCCCGCCGCCACGGGGACCGGCCTGGCCTTCACCTTGACGAACGGCACGGGCAAGGACGGGCGTTTTGTCGTCATCTTCTACAAGTCCGAGAAGGATTTCTCGAAGTCCACGGAACTGCACCGGGAACTCGCGAGCATCAAGGCGGGCGGCGCCGTGGAGCTACCTCCCTACGTCTTCACGGAACCCGGCATCTACAAGCTCATCGTGAAGGACAACTGGAACGAGCAGCTCATGGAACGGGTGTGGCAGGTGATCGAACGGAAGCGGTGATTCCCGGGGCCTGACGGAGCGGTTTGGCTTTACTTGGCGGCTGATTCAGCCTATCCTTGCGGCGGAGTTCCAATGGACAGCGAAAAAGGCCACGAAACCGAACCGAAACCGCAGCTCGATCGCCGCTCCGTCCTCATCGTGGAGGACGAGGTCATTCCGGCGCTCTATCTTCGCCGCGTGCTCGAGACGAAATACCAGGTCGTCGGTTCGGTCCGGAGCGGCGAGGCGGCCATCGAAACCGCTTTTAGGGAGCGCCCCGACATCGTGCTCATGGACGTCCATCTCGACGGGAAGATCGACGGCATTGAGGCGGCCCGCGTCATCAGGGAAACGCGCAGGACGACGGTCGTCTTTTGCTCGGCCTACTCCCGCGAGGAACTCGGCGATCCGGTGGGCCGCGGCTACGGCGAGGTCTTGGTGGAAAAGCCGATCGAAGGGCCGCGCCTCCTCAGGATCCTGGAGGAGCACGGGAGAGCCCCGGCGTAACCCCGCCGCCGCCCCGCCCCGGCTCGCCGCCCCGCGGCGCGGCGGGACTTTCCCCCTAGGAAAATAGGCCCGCGTGGTTTAGGATTCACGGCATGAAGCGGATCCAGCCCCCCGTCGCGGCGCACGGCGCCCTCCTCCTCGCGTTGTCCTTCCTTTCGCCCGCGGTTCCCCTCGCCGCGCAGCAGAAGGTCCAGATCGTCCCCTCGCCCCTCACGCAGGAGCTGCAAAAGCTCTTCCCCGAACTCCCCTCGGGCTACATCGACCTTTCCGGCAACGGCAAGCCCGACCAGACCGCGGACCTGAACGAGCTCGTGGCCGAATCCCGCGTGCGCGACGGCCAGTTCCAGGCCCAGGAGATCCTCGACTTCATCGTCGGAAACTGGCGCTTCATCCCCCTCGACAAGCTCAAGGCCGTCCAATCCGCCGTCAAGGCCACGCCCGGCGCCCTCAACGAACTGATCGCCATCGACTTCGCCGCCTCGCTGGAGGAGGCGATCCGCCAGAAGGAAGCGATGGGCGACGGACTCTACCTGACGCCCTCGGCCTACAAGGACGCGATGGGCAGGATGGGCGCGATCGTCTCCACGATGAGCGCCGCGTACAAGAAAGAAGGCTCCAAGGGCGAAAGCGAGTTCGTGGCGAGCCGCGACGCCCTCTTTGGCATGATCG